>JANNDN010000247.1:0-8057 GCA_031387795.1 Sphingomonas sp. | reverse complement strand
TCGCCCGCAGCATCAGCCGCGGACAAGGGCGGAAGCAGCGCGCCCGAGCCGGCGTCGGCGAGGCGAGTAGTGCCGTCGGGAAGGGTGATGTGGACCGTCAGCGGCCTGCTGATGGTGTGGAAACCGATCGAGGAGGTTCGCGGCAGCCATTTGATGGCCGAGCCCAGGCCGATGCGTATGGCCGGGGTTCTGGTCCCGCCGGCGCTTGCCGGAGTGCCGCTCCAGTCGCTGACCCTCGAGCATCGCGCGCGCGGGCCGCGCTGGGTCATCACCCTTCCCGACGGCACTACTCGCCTCGCCGACGCCGGCTCGGGCGCGCTGCTTCCGCCCTTGTCCGCGGCTGATGCTGCGGGCGAAGTGATGGCGCTCTATTCGGGGAAAGCGAAAATCCGTTCGGTCACCCGCACCAGCGCCGAAGCGCCGCCGATCGAGCTCAGGCGGCCGATGGCTACGTGGCGGGTCGAAATGGACGACGGCACCCGTTTCTTCGTCAACGCCGCCTCGGGCGAAGTGGTCGCCCGGCGCACCGTCTGGTGGCGGCTCTACGATTTCATGTGGGGCCTGCACATCATGGACCCGGCGGGGCGCGAGGATACGCACAACCCCTGGGTGATCGGGTTCGGGATTGTCACTTTGGTCACGACCGTCCTTGCGCTCGTCATGCTGCCGCTCACGATCAGGCGGCGCAAGCGGAAGAAGACCGCCGCGCTTGACAGTTGATTGAACGTTCAACTAAGTTGACCGCATGGTCAAGGATACACGAGCGCGGATCGTCGAAGCGGCGATGGAGTTGTTCTGGCTCAAGGGTTTTGGCTCGACCTCGATCGCCGACATATTGAGCCGCAGTCAGGTCAACAGCGGCAGCCTCTATCATTTCTTTCCGGGCAAGCAGGACCTGCTGATCGCGGTCCTCGAAGCCTATCGCGACGGCATCGGCCCGATGCTGCTCAAGCCCGCGTGGAGCGGCGTCGACGACCCGATCGAGCGCATTTTCGCTCTGCTCGATTCCTATCGCCGAGCGCTGACCGATACGGAATGCACCTATGGCTGTCCGATCGGCAGCCTCGCGCTCGAATTGCACGAGGCGGACCCCGCGGTGCGCGATTTGCTCGCCGCCAATTTCACCGCCTGGGTCGACGCAGTCGAGGGCTGCCTGGAAGCCGGTGCGGACCGTCTTCCCGCCGGCACCGACCGGCGCGCACTCGCCGAACTCGTCCTCAACGTCATGGAGGGCGGGGTGATGCAGGCGCGGACCTATCGCGATGTCGGCTATTTCCAGCGCGCGGTGGCCCAGCTGCGGACCCATTTCGACAGGCTGACCGTAAAGGAATTTGTCCAATGATGAAGATGATCGCCGCTCTTGCCTTGCTTGGGGCAAGCGTTCCCGCGCTCGCCACGTCGCCCGCCGTGACCGAGCAGGTGCGCAGCGAGGCGGACGGAACCTCAAGCCTGTCGCATATGGTCGTGGTCCCGGCGTCGCCCGCCGCCGTGTGGGCCGCGATCACCACTGTCGAAGGCTGGACCACGTGGGCGGTCCCGGTGGCGTGGATCGCCGCCGAGCGGCCGCAGGTCATCGAGACCAGCTACAACCCCGCGGCCAAACCCGGCGACGCGATGAATATCGAGAATGAGTTCACCGCGCGGGTGCCGGAGCAGAAGCTGGTCTTTCATACGATCAAGGCGCCGGCGGGCTTTCCCCATTTCGAGGCGCTGCGGCAGGTCACCCAGACCTTCGTGCTGACGCCCGAGGGGAGCGGAACGCGCGTTTCGCTGACCGGCACCGGTTATGGCGCCGACCCGTCGGGCAAGGCGGTGCTGGCCTTCTTCAAAGGCGGCAACCGCGTGTCGCTCGAAATGCTCCGCGACCGCTTCGCCAGCGGGCCGATCGACTGGACGGAGAAATTGAAGAAGCCACTCAAATAGGGGGACTTATGCCGGACGTGAATGTGTGGGCCGTACTTGCATGCGGCGTCGGATCTCTAGTGCTCGGAGGGCTGTGGTACTCGCCGGCTTTGTTCGGCAAACAATGGCAGAAACTGGCCCGCCTTAGCGACGAGCAAATGGCTGGCAGCAACGCCAGAATTTTCGGCCTGGCTTTCGTTCTCAGCCTCGTCGCCGCATATGTTTTCGCGATGTTCCTCGGCCGGGAGATGGGCGTGGGACCGGCAACCGCGGCCGGCGCGTCGGCGGGCCTGTGCTGGGTCGCGGCCTCCTTCGCCATCAATTATCTGTTCGAGCGCCGGCCATTGCCGCTGTGGCTGATCAATGGCGGCTATCACACGCTTCAGTTCACCTTGTTCGGCCTCATCATCGGCCTCATGCGCTAGGGATCAGGGACCATGTTTTCATTGACGATTCTGGCTGCCGCTTCGACCGCGCTGGCGCAGCCCTTGCTCGAGCCCTGGTCGGCGCTGGCGGGCCATTGCTGGTCCGGCCCCGCGCCCGGCGGCGGGACCGACACGCATTGCTTCGAAAGCGTTTACGGCGGCCAGCATATCCGCGACCGCCATTCGGTCACCGTCGACGGGCGCAAGGTCTATGCTGGCGAGAGCCTCTACAGCGTGGCCGGCCCAAAGGTCATTTTCACTTACTGGAATTCGCTCGGCGGGCTCGGCACCGGAGAAGCCGTGGTCAGCGGCCCCGAATGGACCTTTAGCGGCACCATCCACGCGACCGCGGCGGGCAAGGAACAGCCGATGACCGCCCGCTGGGTGGTCGGCGCGGACGGCTATGCGGTTCACGACGGAGGCACGGCGCCCCCGCGGATGTTCAAGCGCGCGGACTGATCCATTCCAGGATTAACGCAACCAGCCCGCGATCGGATTTTCTCGCGGTCGCGGCCGCTGGCATGGGCCCGCACTCGAGGCACCGCGCCTGAATCGTCGGCCCGTCGAGGATCGCGCTGAGGTCGGCGAACATGCGCCGCATTTCGAGCGCGGGCGATCCGGCAAGGACCGCGAAGGCATCGACCGGAGCCGCGCTATCGTCGCGGCGGTCGTCGGCCAGCGCCTCGATTAGCTGATCCTCTAAGCTCTTCGGCGGCTCGAGATAGCGCACGCCGGGATGGTCGCCGAGCTTCGCCAGCGCCGCCGCCTTGGCAATTGCTTCATCCATCCCGCCAAAGCCGTCGATCAGGCCGAGCTGGCGCGCGGTGCCGCCGTCCCACACGCGGCCTTGCGCGATAGCATCGACCTGTTGTGGGGTCTTGCCCCGCGCTTTGGCGACAATGTTGATGAAGCGGGCATAGGTCGATTCGATCGAGGTCTGGATCAGCGCATTGGCCTCGGGCGAGGGGCCGCGGAGCAGATCGGGTTCGCCCGACAGCGGTGTGGTCTTGATCCCGTCCGCGCCGATGCCAAGTTTCGCGAGCGTCCCCTGGAAGCTCGGGAGCACCCCGAACACCCCGATCGAGCCGGTGATGGTCGAGGGCTCGGCGAAGATGAAATTGGCCGGCATCGCGACCCAATAACCGCCCGATGCCGCGACATTGCCCATCGAGACGACGATCGGAATGTTCTTCGCCCGGGCACCGACCAGCGCCTGGCGAATGCGTTCGGAAGCCATCACCGACCCGCCGGGGCTGTCGACCCGGACGACCAGCGCCTTGACCCCGTCGGCAACCGCGTCCTCGATTTCTTCCGCGACCGTGTCGCCCGCAGCGGTGCCGGGGCCGGCCTCGCCGTCGACGATTGTCCCGGCGATGGTGACCACGCCGATCGGGCCCGCCGCCGAATCGGGGCTGGTGTCGCGGACGAAGGCGGGGAGGTGGATGCGCTTGAACGGCTGGCCCTCGGTTCCTTCGCCGCCGAGCGCCGCCAGCCGGTCTTCGAACTCGCGTCGCTCGCCGATCTTGTCGACGAGGCCCGCAGCCAGTGCTGCTTTGGCCATGTCGCCGCCAGCAGCGCGGACCGCGCCGTTCATGTCGGTGAGGAACAGATCAACATTGGCCTTGGGCCGGCTCGCGCGGACGCTTTGCTTCCAGCTTTCGAGCATGGCGTCGCCGAGCGCCTGGTAATTCTGCCGCGCTTCGGGGGACATGTCGTTGCGCAGGAACGGCTCGACCGCGCTCTTGTAGGTGCCAACGCGATAGACGTTGGCCGTCACTCCAAGCTTGTCGAGCAGACCTTTGAAATAGAGGTTGGCGCCGCCCGGGCCCGCGATCAGCACCCCGCCGAGCGGGTTGAGCCAGATTTCGGAAGCCGCGGCGGCGAGCTGATAGCCGTCGCTGGTGAAGCTCGACCCGTACGCCACCACCGGCTTGCCCGCGGCGCGAACTCCGCGAATCGCGTCGGCGAGGTCGCCCAGGCTCGCCTGGCCGCCGCCGGTGAAGCCGTCGAGGTCGAGCGCGACCGCCTTGACCCGGCCATCGGTTCGCGCGGCGTCGAGCGCGGCGATGAGGTCGCGCAGGCGATAGTCCTGAACCGTTTCGCCGCCGAGCGCTTCGGCCCAGCCGGCGCGGGCGGGTTGCTCGACCACGCTGCCGGCAAGCGTCATGTCGAGCACGCCGTCGCCGACCGCGGCCGGGCGCGCCGACAGCGCCGCGTAGAGCATCCCGAAAAACAGCAGCATCAGGATCAGGACCAGCCCGTCCTTGATGCCCACCAGAAGCTTCCAAACCGCGCCGACGAATTTCATGTCCGATTGTCCCGATGCTCGTGTTCAACCCCAGATAGGGAAGCCAAGCGCCCGAACCAATGCTTTGTAGGATTAACCCTAGCCCGCTAGGCGGCGGACATGGCTCGCGGACGTGCAAAATCGGGGTGGGGGGCGGAATTTTCCGCGACCCTGACGCTCGCCTGGCCGCTGATCCTGTCCAACCTCACCTTTGCGATGATCCAGGCGACCGATGTCGTGCTGATGGGCTGGCTGGGGCCGCACCAGCTGGCCGCGGCGGCGCTCGGCATCAATCTCAGCTGGCCCCTGGGATTTGCCGCCTTCGGGCTGCTTACCGCCGCCTCGCCGATGATGGCGACAGCATTGGGTGCCAAACTGCGCTCGGTCCGCGAAGTCCGGCGCAGCTTCCGCCAGTCGATCTGGATGGCGTTGATGATGACCGGGCCGTTGTGGCTTCTGCTGTGGAACGCCGAATATGTGATCCTCGCGCTCGGGCAGGAGCCGGCGCTGGCCCGCGACGCCGGGATTTTCCTGCGCGGCTATATGTGGACGATGCTGCCGTGGCTGCTGTTTCAGGCAATGCGCAACTTCCTCGCCTCGGTCGAGCGGCCGGGCTGGGTGCTGGCGATCAGCGCGGCGGGGATCGTCATCAACGCCGTGCTCGGCTGGGCCTTGATCTTCGGTCGGCTGGGGCTGCCCGAATTGGGCATGTTCGGCGGTGGGCTTGCCAGCTCGATCGTGTGGACCTTGCTCGCGCTCGCATTGCTGACCGTGACCTTTAGCGACCGCCAGTTCCGCCGCTTCCATCTGTTCGGCCATGTGTGGCGGTCCGACTGGCCGCGTTTCTGGCGGATGATCCGCCTCGGCACCCCGATCGCGCTCGCCTTCGCGTTCGAGGGCGCGGTGTTCGGGGCGGCGGCTTATGTCATGGGGCTGATCGATGCCGACAGCCTCGCCGCCCACGCGGTCGCGCTGCAGATTGCGGCGCTAACCTTCATGGTGCCGTGGGGATTGAGCCAGGCGGCGACGGTGCGCGTTGGCCGCGCGCTTGGTCGCCGCGACAAGGCCGGGGTCGCCCGCTCGGGCTGGTCCGCCTGGGTGCTCGGGGTCGGATTCATGGCGGCGATGGCGGCGCTGATCTGGCTATTCCCGCGCGAACTGATCACCTTGTTCCTCGACGATACGCCCGCCAATGCGCGGGTGATCGAGCTCGCCATGACCTTCCTCGCGGTGGCCGCGGTATTCCAGATTTTCGACGGGTCGCAGGTGGTCACCGCAGGGATGCTGCGCGGACTTCACGACACCCGCGTGCCGATGCTGTTCGCCTTGTTCGGTTACTGGGTGATCGGGCTCGGCGTCGGCGTCTGGCTGGCGTTCGAGCGCGGCTGGCAGGGGGTCGGCATCTGGGCCGGGCTGGCGGCGGGTCTGGCGATCGTCGCCGCGCTGATGATCGGCCGTTGGGCGCTGCGGATAAGGCTTGGGCTGGTCCGCACCGGCTAGCGCGGTTCGCGATTGCCGGTTTTGCTCGATAGCCGCACCGCCTCGTCATAGGGCGTGTTCATCGCCACGCAGACCGAGCGCGAGCCGCCGCCGAGGTCGTCGGGCTTGACCCCGATCGCTTTGGCTTCGACGATCGCCTGCTCCGCGGTGGTCCGCAGGAGCCATGCCGAATAGCGCGCGCGCTGGATCGCCTGGCGCAGGCTCGCCTTGTCGCTGTCGGTTATGTCGCGGTCCTCGGTGATCGAGCGCAGTTCGGCCCACGCCCATTGCTCGTCCTTTTCGATGTCGGCGAACTGGTCCATCGTGCTGTAGACGGTCGAGATCGTCATCTGCTCGGGGCGCGCAAGGACGGTCAGCGAGCCGTAGGAGCGGGCGGCTCCGACCGCGCTGTTCTGCATGCTCCACACCTGCGGCCGGCCAACCCACGACGGCCGCTTCTTGCCCTCGGGGCGCTCGATATAAGCGGCGACCTCGTCGAGCCTTTGGTCGATGCAGTCGGCGGTCTCGATCCGCGCGTTCATACGCCCGAGGTTGACCCCCATCTCGTCCTTGATCGCCTCAAACGATTTGCTGGCGTAGCGGTGCTCGTTCCAGGCGGTCACCGCTTCCTCGCCGCCGAGCGCGATGCCGATCCCGACCGCGATCACCGCGACCTCGTTGAAAAACTGGCGCCAGCCGTGGATCGGCTTGGGCACGTGCAGATGAAAGACCATGAACTCTCCCCCAGGGGAAATTGCTAAGGGCCATTGGCGCCCGTGACAATCGTCGGCGGTTCCCGACCCGTTGACGCGACGCACCTGCGCAACCATATGCCGCTGATCGCTGGCACTCTGACACGAAGAGTGCCAAGGCGTGCACAGTTCAACATCAGCACAGGGAAACACAATGGCTAAGGGTTTCAGGCCGCTTCACGACCGAGTCCTCGTCCGCCGCGTCGAGGCTGAGGAGAAAACCGCGGGCGGGATCATCATCCCCGACACCGCGCAGGAAAAGCCGCAGGAAGGCGAAGTCGTCGCCGTCGGCACCGGCACGCGCAGCGACGAGGGCAAGGTCACCCCGCTCGACGTCAAGGCCGGCGACAAGATCCTGTTCGGCAAATGGTCGGGCACCGAGGTCAAGCTCGACGGCAAGGACCTCATCATCATGAAGGAAAGCGACATTCTGGGGATCGTCGGCTGACGCCAACGAACTCGGGATCGACCTTTTTCATCTAGCTGGACCCCGGCCTTCGCCGGGGCACAACAAAGGGATTGCTCAACATGGCAGCCAAAGACGTTAAATTCAGCCGCGACGCGCGTGAGCGCATTCTGCGCGGCGTCGACATCCTCGCCGACGCGGTCAAGGTGACCTTGGGGCCCAAGGGCCGCAACGTCGTCATCGACAAAAGCTATGGCGCGCCGCGCATCACCAAGGACGGCGTCACCGTCGCCAAGGAAATCGAGCTCAAGGACAAGTTCGAGAATATGGGCGCGCAGATGCTGCGCGAAGTCGCCAGCAAGACCAATGACGCCGCCGGCGACGGCACCACCACCGCGACCGTGCTCGCCCAGGCGATCGTTCGCGAAGGCATGAAGTCGGTCGCCGCTGGCATGAACCCGATGGACCTGAAGCGCGGCATCGATCTTGCCGTGACCAAGGTCGTCGAGGACCTGAAGGCGCGCTCCAAGCCCGTCTCCGGCACCAACGAGATCGGCCAGGTCGGCAGCATCGCCGCCAATGGCGACACCATCGTCGGTGAGAAGATCGCCGAAGCGATGGAAAAGGTTGGCAAGGAAGGCGTCATTACCGTCGAGGAAGCCAAGGGCCTCGAGTTCGAACTCGATGTCGTCGAGGGCATGCAGTTCGATCGCGGCTACCTTTCGCCTTACTTCATCACCAACCCGGAAAAGATGTCGGTCGAACTGGCTGATCCCTATATCCTGATTCACGAGAAGAAGCTGTCG
>JANNDN010000244.1:0-2098 GCA_031387795.1 Sphingomonas sp. | reverse complement strand
CGGTGGACGACGTGGTCGGTCATGTCGGCGCAAACCCCGCCGCGGCGCGGGCGCTGGCGTTCGGAAGCGAGCAATTGCTCCTCCAGCACCGGGGATTGTTCGCGCTGCTCGAGGCCCGCTCGGAGTCGCGCGGCGACGTCTAATTTATCTCCGCGATGAAAGAACTCTGCGGAGTCAGGCCGCGATTCGCGCCTCGATCTCACTATTGGCGGGCTCGCGCGCAGCGATTGCGCTGACCGTCGTCACCTTAGTGGCGGCGGGAAAGAGCAAACGCGAAGCAAGGACGATGACCCCGAGCACGAGATAAGCGGCCACCGCGGCCCACACGTTGAAGACTACGACCGCACCCAGCGGTACGCGAATGAAATTGGCGTTGATCCCGAAATCCTCGCCCAGTGCCTCGCACACGCCAAGCAGCGTCTGCGAACGGAAGGGAAGGGCGATCGTCTGGTCCTGTGCGGTCATGTCTAACTCCAGTGGCTCGGTTCAAGCATGCGTCCTGCGCTTTACCGAGCAAGAGCCGTGCCAAATCATCTTTCGCGGGCTTTTCAGAGACTTGCCCGCCCGGCGCGTTGCCGACTTGGGAAAACTCACCTGATCGCCAAACCCAAAGGTGGGAATTCCCACCTTATGCTGCAAGTGCGATATTGCATTGCAGCACTTGAATCATGGCGCGTTCATGACAATCTGATATTGAGCGCCTGGATACGCGTGTCGCCGAAGGAGTTTTGGTCCCGTGCAACGGATCATGATGAAGTCGAAAATCCACCGCGCGACGGTGACCCAGGCCGATCTCGATTATGTCGGGTCGGTCACCCTCGATGAGGATCTGATGGACGCCGCCGATTTGCTCGAGGGCGAGCAGGTGGCGATCGTCGACATCACCAACGGCGCGCGCATCGAAACCTATGTCATCCCCGGCGCTCGCGGCACCGGGGTGATCGGGATCAATGGCGCCGCGGCGCACCTCGTCCATCCCGGCGATCTCGTGATCATCATTAGCTACGCGGTGCTCGACGACGCCGAAGCGCGCGCCCTGAAGCCCGCGATCGTCCACGTCGATGGCGCCAACCGCATCGTCAAGCTGGGCGACGACGCCGCCGAGCCGGTGCCGGGCTCGTTCCAAAAGCGCGGCGACGCGGTCGAGCGCGCGCCCGCTTTGGCCGATTGATGGCCGGCAGCTTCGACCTCACTCCGCCAACGGAAGATCAGCTTGCCGCGCTCGCCGCGGAATTGAGCGATGAAGAGCGCCACGTTCTTCTCGACCACGGCACCGAAGCGCCTTTCTGCGGCACCTTCCTCGACGAGAAAAGGCCGGGCGTCTTCACCTGCCGGCTGTGCGGACTGCCGCTGTTTCACGGTGGCACCAAATTCGAGAGTGGCACCGGCTGGCCGAGCTTCACCCCGCCGGTCGCCGAGGGCCAACTGACCACGATCCCCGATACCAGTTATGGCATGGTCCGGACCGAGATCGTGTGCGGCCGCTGCGGGTCGCACCAGGGCCATGTCTTCCCCGATGGTCCGCCGCCCACCGGCGAGCGCTATTGCATCAATTCGGTCAGTCTCGATTTTACCCCAGAGGGCGAACCGCTGCCCGACAAGTTGGGTCGCGGCGAGGATTATTCCGCCTGAGCCGATCAGTCCTTGCGTACATATTCGATTCGAATTCTCACCCACTCGCCGATCATCGACTGCCCGTTCTTGCGCGGCGGGCGGACTTTGAATTGCCACGTCGCTTTCAATGCAGCCCGCGCGATCTGCGACGTCGCCGGATAGCTTTCGATCGCATAACAATCGTCGACCCGAAAGCGGGGGTACGTCTTGCAGGCGATCAGTCCGTAGCCGCCCGCGCCCACGACGCTGGGAGTTAGATAGAACCCCATCTCCTGGTCGGTCGGTTCGCGCATCCATTCGGCGGCGTAGAGCGTCTCGCCTCTGGGACCCTTGCCGACGATCGCGCTGTCGCCGCCGCGGCCGGTTCCTTCGGCCGGGGCCGCGGCGGACTGGTTCGCCATCGCCTCGTCGGTGGTCGCCATTTCGGGCTTGGTCAGCTCGATCATCTCGAGCTTGCCCGTCGGCGGCGGGGTGATCGTCGGCT
>JANNDN010000239.1:0-7534 GCA_031387795.1 Sphingomonas sp. | reverse complement strand
GCTTCGCTGAACGCGCCGTTGCCGTCGGCCAGCATGGTGATGTCGGTCGAGCCGTCGCGCTCGCCCCAGGCGGCCATGACGAACGGGTCGTTGACCGAGATGCAGGCGATCTCGTCGACGCCCCTGGACTTCAGCTCGCCGGCTTTCTCGACATAGGACGGCAGATGGCGCGCCGAGCAGGTCGGGGTGAAGGCGCCGGGAACCGCGAACAGAGCGACCTTCTTGCCGGCGAAATATTCGCTGCTGCTGGTCGGCACGGGTCCGTCGGCCGAGGCGATGGAGAGCGGGGCCTCGGGAATGCGGTCGCCGATCTGGATGGTCATGGTCGCGAGTCTCCTGGAAACGAGTGGGGTAGACCGGGAGATAGGGGCGGGGGACGGCTCCCTCAAGGCTTGCCCGGACGGCGACGCGAGTTCATCCTGACCGCCATGGACGACGCTCCACCATTTCTCGTCGGCCGGCTCCTTCTGGCGATGCCGGGAATGGCCGATCCGCGCTTCGAGCGCGCCGCCATCGCCATTTGCACGCATGACGACCATGGCGCGATCGGCATCGGGATCGGCCACAAGCGCACCGGAATCACGCTTGCCGGCCTTCTTCGCCAGCTCGACATCGACCCGTCGGGCGTCGCCGACTGCGCGATCCACCATGGCGGCCCGGTCGAGCCCAGCCGCGGCTTCGTGCTCCATTCGACCGATTGGGGCGGGCAGGACACGTTGATGGTCGCGCCCGAGCAAGCGCCGCCGTTCGCGATGACCGCGACGATCTACGTCCTTCGTGCGATCGCCGAGGGGAAGGGGCCGGTTCGCTGGCTCGTCGCGCTTGGCTATGCCGGGTGGGGCGAGGGCCAGCTCGACGAGGAAATGACCCGCCACGGCTGGTTCGCGGCCCATTGCAACGAGGACATCTTGTTCGCCACCCCCGCCGACGAGCGCTGGGACGCGGCGTTCCGCAAGGAAGGTATCGACCCGCGCCTGCTGGTCAGCGAAACCGGCGCGGCTTGAACCCCTAATTCATCATATAAGGATATCTTTATATTTGCCTCCGGGGCCAAGCGCGGCTAGGGGCGGGCGACGGGCGTCGCGATGGGCGCAGTCATTCTGACATTGGAGAACATGACGTGGCGACCATGGCTGAAACGCGTTTCGACGATTTTATCGTTAAGGACCTCGGCCTCGCCGCCTTCGGGCGCAAGGAAATCGACATCGCCGAGACCGAGATGCCGGGCCTGATGGCGCTGCGTCAGGAATATGGCGCGTCGAAGCCCTTGAAGGGCGCGCGGGTCACTGGCTCGCTCCACATGACGATCCAGACCGCGGTCCTGATCCAAACCATGATCGAACTCGGTGCCGAAATCCGCTGGGCGAGCTGCAACATCTATTCGACCCAGGACCATGCCGCGGCCGCGATCGCCGCCAAGGGCATTCCGGTGTTCGCGATCAAGGGCGAGACGCTCGACGAATATTGGGATTATGCCGCGAAGATCTTCGACTGGGGCGACGAGCGGACCTGCAATCTGATCCTCGACGACGGCGGCGACGCGTCGATGTTCGCTTTGTGGGGCGCGCGGGTCGAAGCGGGCGAGGAATTGTTCACCCCGACCAACGAGGAAGAAGAAATCTTCGCCAAGGTGCTCAAGCGCTTTTTGAAGGAGCGTCCGGGTTACCTCACCAAGACGGTCGCGGCGATCAAGGGCGTCAGCGAAGAGACCACCACCGGCGTCCACCGGCTCTATGAGCTGGCCAAGAAGGGCAAGCTCCCGTTCCCCGCGATCAACGTCAACGACAGCGTCACCAAGTCGAAGTTCGACAATCTCTACGGCTGCAAGGAAAGCCTGGTCGACGCCATCCGCCGCGCCACCGACGTCATGCTCGCGGGCAAGGTCGCCTGCGTCGCCGGCTTCGGCGATGTCGGCAAGGGCAGCGCGGCCTCCTTGCGGAACGGCGGGGCGCGCGTGCTGGTCACCGAAGTCGACCCCATTTGCGCGCTGCAGGCGGCGATGGAAGGCTATGAAGTGATCACGATGGAGGAAGCGGTCACCCGCGCCGACATCTTCGTCACCGCGACCGGCAATTTCGACGTCATCACGCTCGATCACATGCGGGTGATGAAGGACATGGCGATCGTCTGTAACATCGGTCACTTCGACAGCGAGATCCAGATCGGAGCGCTGGCCAACATGAAGTGGGACGAGATCAAGCCGCAGGTCGACGAGGTCACCTTCCCGGATGGCAAGCGCCTGATCATCCTGAGCAAGGGCCGGCTGGTGAACCTGGGCAATGCGACCGGGCACCCGAGCTTCGTGATGAGCTCGAGCTTCACCAACCAGGTACTGGCGCAGATCGAATTGTGGACCGGCGGCGACAAATATCAGAACGACGTTTACGTCCTGCCCAAGCATCTCGACGAAAAGGTCGCCCGGCTCCACCTCGACAAATTGGGGGTCAAGCTGACCCGGCTGAACACCGAGCAGGCCGCCTATATCGGAGTCACGCCCGAGGGGCCGTTCAAGCCGGATCATTACCGGTACTGAGCATGACCGTGATGACGCCCGATACTGAGGCCGAGGCGAATGCAATCAAGGCGCTCGCCCGAAGCAATCTGCAGGAGGCGTGTAACCGCGCGCGGCGCCTGGTTGCCGCACATCCCTACGACGAGGCCGCCGCCAAGCTGCTCGCCGAGCTGATGAGTGAATTTGTCGGCAGCCACCCGCCGCGACCCGATCGGCAGGCGGGCCTGTCGCCGCAGTTGCGCGAGGCCTCGAGGCTGCTGAACGCCGAAGAGGACGAGCAGGCGGAAATCCTTCTCCGGGCCTATCTTGCGGAACATCGCGACGACGTCAGCGCGATGGCGATGATGTCGGAGATCGCGTCGCGCTGTAAATTATACGACGACGCCCAGAGGATCCTGATGCGGGCGCTCGAGATCGATCCGTATTCGATCGACGCATTGCTCGGACTGGCCAAGCTGCTCAACCATCGCAGCTTCCTCGAGGGCAAGAGCGAGGATCGCGGCAACGAAGCGTTGACCTACCTTGAACGCGCGCTGGAGGTTGAGCCGGACAACGTCAAAGTCGTCTCGCTCTATTCGTCGATTCTGGTGCGCTTCCGGCGACTGACCGAATCGATCGAATGGTACGAACGGCTCGTCTGGCTCGATCCGATGAACTGGCTCGCGTGGACCAACTACGGGCTGATGCTCAAGTCATTGGGCATGTTCGGCGAGGCGGTCGCTGCTTATCGTGCGGCGACGGCGGTCAGCCCCAAGGTCGGATTGGCCTGGTGGGAAATCGGCAACCTCAAACTTTCCAGATATTTCGACTTCGACATCGCGAAGATGCTCGAAACGCTGGCGGACGAAACGGTTGATACGCGGTCGCGCGCTCACCTTCATTTCGCTCTGGCGCGCGCTTATGACCAGGAGGGCGAGGCGGCCCAGTCGGCCGAACAGCTCGAGCTCGGCAATGCGCTCAAGCGCGAGATCGAACCCTATGACTCCGCCGGCCAGATCGAAGATGTCGACGCCTCGATCCGGGTTTTCACGCGCGCTTTCATCGAGGATCGGCGACGCTACGGAGATCCGCGGCCCGACCCGATTTTCATCGTTGGAATGCAGCGCTCGGGCACCACTTTGGTCGAGCAGATCCTCTCTTCCCACTCGCAGATCGAGGGCACCGAGGAGCTCGGCATCCTGCTTCAGCTGGTCAAGGAAATGGGGACCCGCTTTCCGGACAAGGCATGGCAAGATGCCCTCGCCAGCCAGCCGGACATCGACATCCGCGCGATGGGTGAGGGGCTGTTCCGACTGGCCCGTCATTTCCGGGTCCGTAACCTGCCGTTTTTCATCGACAAGAATCCGACCAACTGGAGGTTGACCGGGCTGATCCTGACGATCGTTCCCAACGCCAAGATCATCGATGTCCGCCGCAACCCGATGGACTGTTGCTACGCCAATTGGTCGCAGCATTATGAGAACGGGCTCGGCTTCAGCTACGGGCTCGACACTCTCGGGCGATATTATTCGGATTATGTGCGCCTGATGCGGCATTTTTCCGAAGTCGCGCCCGGTCGGATTCACCGCGTCATCTATGACGATCTGGTCGATGATTTCGACGCTGAGGCGGGCCGCCTGTTCGACTATCTGAGGCTGCCGCTCGAGGATGAGTGCCTGCGCTTTTATGAGACCGAGCGGGTGGTAATGACCCCGAGCGCGCAACAGGTTCGCCAGCCGATCAACCGCTCGGGCATGGGCCGAGCGGCGCGCTTCGAGCCGTACCTCGGCAAGCTCCGGGAATCGCTCGGCGATGCACTGACGAACTGGCGGTCCTGATCGACGAACGACCAGTCATGTGGCATTAATGTGACACGGCTCGACGGATTGCCGTTCACCCTCGCGAAATGATTGCCATTCGTGCCGCTGGTCCGGCAATAGGCGGCGGAATCACCAATCACCACCACGAGGGGGTCCTTTCCACATGCGCCGATTTACCCAGCTGATTCTCGCTTCCGTTTCAGTGACCGCGCTGGCCGCTACGCCAGCCTTCGCCCAGACCCCCGCACCGGTTGACACGGCGCCGCAGGAAGCGGCCGACGACGCAACGCTTCCGGCGTCGCCCGACACGGTTAGCGAGACCACCAACGCAGCTGGCCAGCCGGTCGATGAGGGCTCGATCGTCGTCACCGGTTCGCGCGTTCGCCGCAACAATTTCAACACGCCCGCCCCGGTCCAGATCGTCGGCCGCGAGGACACCATCCTCGCCGGTGCCGCGAGCGCCGCCGAAACGCTTCAGAGCGCGAGCGTGACTTCGGGTACGTCGCAGGTCAGCTCGGCCTTCCTCGGCTTCCTGTCCGAGGGTGGCTCGGCCGCCAACGTGGTCGGCCTGCGCGGCCTCGGCCCGCAGCGCACCCTGATCCTGCTCAACGGCCGCCGGCTTGCTCCGGCGGGCGTCGGCTCGAACCTCGTTTCGGCCGATCTCAACGTGCTTCCGACCGCGGTCGTCCAGCGCATCGAAATCCTCAAGGAAGGCGCCTCGGCGGTTTACGGTTCGGACGCGATCGCGGGCGTCATCAACGTCATCACCGATACCAAGCTCGACGGCGTGTCGCTCGATCTCTTTACAGACATGCCGCAAGAGCTGAGCGGCTCGGCCGGTCGGACCTACAAGGCCTCGATCACCGCCGGCAAGACGTTTGACCGCGGCTTCATCCTCGGGTCGTTCGAATATAATCAGCACAATGGCGCGCGTTTCCGCGACAATAAGGATTGGCGCTGCCCGCGCGCGGGCTACAAGCAGAACGGCGTCGAGGTCGGCCAGATCGATCCGGCGACCGGCCAGCTCGCCTGCTTCGCCTTCCTGCCCAACGGTTCGGCAGGAAGCGGCATCGCCAGCGGCTACGGCATTGCCGGCATCTATCTGAACGCACCGTACAACTACATCGTCCCCTACTTCCGGGCTTCGTACCTTGGCGGCGACATCAATCAGGTGCTGAACGTCAACAGTGCTTCGTTGCGCCCGATCCGATCGGAGCCGCAGCTGGCGACGCACGTCGTTTCGCCGATCAAAACCTACACCGCTTATGTCAGCGGCGGGTACGAGCTCGGCGCTCTGGGTGACGCGGAACTCTATGGCGAGGGCCTGTTCACGCGGCGCAAATCGAAGCAAGAGAGCGCGACCCAGTTCAGCATCAACCCGGTGCAGCTGAGCCCGTTGATCGAGATCTACGGCGGCACCAACTATGCCACCGGCGCGCCGATCGGCAATTACGAGCAGCCGAACCTGCCGGGTATCACCTATCAGGAAAGCCCGTTCTTCCCGGATTCGTTCGCCGCGGCCTATATCAACCGCTTCACGCCGTTCATCATCCCCGACCAGCTTCAAGTCGCAACGCAGAAGGTCGATTTCTGGCGGCTCAACGGCGGTATCCGCGGCAACACTGGCCTCGGCGACTGGCGCTATGACTTCAACGTCCAGGTTTCGCGGACCAAGGCCAAGCAGAATTATCGCAATCCGACGATCGGTGGCGTCAACGCGGTCCTGCAGACGGACCTGGCACCCGCCGGAACGCCGGCGCAATATGTCGTCACTGCACCCGCGGGCACGGCCGGCGCGGGCGGGAACTATACCTGCACGAGCAACCTCACCAACGGCACCTATAATGGCGGCACCTGCGTCCCGCTGAACATCTTCGATCCCAACGTTCTGATCAACGGCGATTTCTCGCAGACGTTGTACGACTTCCTCTACGTTCCGATCGAGGAGAGGACGAAGTTCAACCAGGACACGTTCTCGTTGATCTTCGACGGTTCGCTGTTCGATCTGCCGGGCGGAACCGCGCGCGGCGCAGTTGGCCTCGAGTATCGCCGCGACAAGATCGTCAATACGCCTTCCGAATTCGGTCAGTTGGGTCAGATGTATAACCGCACCAACGAGGGCATTACGAACGGCAAGGATGCCGTCCGCGAGGCGTTCGTCGAGGTCAATCTGCCGTTGCTCACCGATCGGCCGTTCTTCCAGCAGCTCGAATTGGACGTGTCGGGTCGCTACACCGATTATGATTCGTACGGAGACGATTACGTCTATCGCCTCAACGCGCAATGGGCGCCAGTCAAGGCGATCCGTTTCCGCGGCAGCTACGGCACGAACTTCCGCGCGCCGAACCTCTATGAGCAGTTCGTCAACAATCAGCAGGGCTTCTACGGCGGCGGTCTCGACCCGTGCGATACTTTCGGCGCCCTCGATCCGGCGAGCAACACCTACATCAACTGCCTTGCGGAACTGACGCCGATCCTCGGTGCTGCCGGAGCGCTGAACTACTTCAACGCCAACAGCATCATCGTGAACACCACCGGTGGCCGCGACTCGCTGACGGCCGAAACCGCCAAGAGCTACGGCTTCGGCGCGGTCTTCACCATGCCTCCGGAGATTGGCGATTTCACCTTCGCCGCGGATTATTTCCACACTACGGTCAAGGGCGAGGTCGCAAACCTCGGAAATACCATCCTCAATTTCTGCTATAATGAGGATCCGGCGGTATTCGCGGCGAATGGCGGTCAGTATTGCCCGCTCATCGCGGACCGTAACCCGCAGGGCACGACCTATCCAGGTACGTTGACGAGCTTCCAGAACCCCTATTTCAACATTGCGGGGCAGATCGTTGCGGGCGTCGATTTCAACGCTCGCTACTCGACTCCGTTGCTGGGCGGGAAGTTCACGACCACGCTGCAGGCGACGCGCATGATCAAGCAGTCGCTCAACTCCAGCGGCAACGGTTTCTTCAACTATAATGGCACGCCGGGTTACCCGGGCTTCGGCTCTGGTCCGAAATGGACTGCCTCGCTCGATACCCGTTTCACGACCGGTCCCTGGACCTTCCGTCACGGGCTCGAGTTCATCGGCCGTACCAGTGCGGAATCGCTGGTTACTCCGACTCTCTACCCGGTCGTTGTGGGCGGCACGGGCGTTGGCGGTCGGCCGTACGAGGAGGATCTCGTCGCCGAGGAATATTACGAGCATGCGATCTCGGTTCAGTACAAG
>JANNDN010000234.1:0-3449 GCA_031387795.1 Sphingomonas sp. | reverse complement strand
CCCCGACCAGCTTTTCGGCCTGAATCAGGGTGCCGTAAGCGCCGTCCTTGATCAGCACCCGCTTCGCCGCCTCGGCACGAAAGGTCTCTGCTAGCGTCATGCGCGTGCCCTGACGCCGAGCAAATGGCAGATCGCGTAGCTGAGTTCGGCGCGGTTGAGGGTGTAGAAATGGAAGTGCCGGACCCCGCCTGCGTAAAGCTGCCCGGCAAGCTCGGCAGCGAGCGTCGCAGCGACCAGCTGGCGCGCCGCGGGCAAATCGTCGAGCCCTTCGAACAGATCGTCGAGCCAGTCGGGGATCGACGCCCCGCAACTCGCGGCGAAGCGCCGGGTGGTCGAGACGTTGGTCACCGGCAGGATCCCCGGCACGACCTCGATCGCCATTCCCGCCGACGCGACATCGTCCTGGAAGCGGAAGAAGCAGTCGGGCGAAAAGAAGAATTGCGTGATCGCGCGATCGGCCCCGGCATCGACCTTGCGCTTGAGGTTGTCGACGTCGGCCGCCCGGTCGGCCGAATCGGGATGGCATTCGGGATAGGCCGCGACTGAAATGTCGAACGGCGCGATGGCTTTCAGCCCCGCGACCAGATCGGCGGCGTCGCGATAGCCTTGCGGATGCGCGGCATAGGGTTGTCCCGGCTCGGCGGGGTCCCCGCGCAAAGCGACGATATGCTTGACGCCTGCGTCCCAATAGGCCCGCGCGACATCGTCGATTTCACCCTTGCTGGCGCCGACGCAGGTCAAATGCGCAGCGGGGGTCAGACCGGTTTCGGCGAGGATGCGCTTGACCGTGGCGTGGGTCCGCTCACGGGTCGAGCCCCCGGCGCCATAAGTGACCGAGACGAATCGCGGGTTGAGCGGCGCCAGTGTCTGGATCGACGTCCACAGCGTCTCGCTCATCTTCTCGCTCTTCGGCGGGAAGAATTCGAAGCTGACCGCAATGTCGCCGCGCGGTTCGGCGAACAGCGGCTGGTGATGATCGAGGCCCGCGGCCGCCTGCCGGTTCATGCCGCGGCCCGCGCGCGCTCGGCGGGTTTGACCCCACGCCACAGGCTGACGGTCAACTCGCCGCCTTCAAGATGTTCGACATGGTCAACCGCGAGCCCGGCCGCGGCGAACCAGCCGGCCATCGCTTCATCCTCGAAGCCGAGGCGGACATGGGCGTCGCTGGTCCGTAATTCCTCGCGTCCGTGCGCCGCGAAGTCGACCACGACGAGCGTCCCGCCTGGTCTCAAGATCCGCGCCGCCTCGGCCACCGCCGCAGCGGGCGAGTGGGCGTAATGGAGGACCTGGTGGATGATGACGTGGTCGGCGACCAGATCCTCGAGCGGGAGGGCGTACATGTCGCCCTGGCGAAGGCTCGAGGCGATCCCCGCCGCCTCCAGTTTGACCCGGGCCAGTCGCAGCATTTCGGAGCTGCGATCGATCCCGATCGCCTCGGCCGAGCGGGGGCCGAACAATTCGATCATGCGTCCGGTGCCGGTGCCGATGTCGACCAGCCGGCCGAGCGGCCGATTGCCGAGCGCCTTGTCGATCGCGCCCTCGACCTCGCATTCGGCGACGTGGAGCGAGCGGATCTGGTCCCACATTTCGGCATGGCCGGAGAAATAGCGGGTGGCGGCGGCGGCGCGCTCGGCCTTGACCGCTTCGGTGCGGGCGCGGTCGGCCGCGAACAGGGCCTGCGCCGGGCGGTCGGCCCAGCCGTCGATCAGCGCGAACAAGGCCTCGCTCGCGCTGTGCCGCGAAAGCGTCAGGAAGACCCAGCTGCCCTCCTTGCGCCGCTCGAGCACGCCGGCATCGGCGAGAATCTTGAGATGGCGCGACACCCGCGGCTGGCTCTGCCCCAGAACGAGCGCAAGTTCGCCAACCGAAAGCTCCATCTCCCGAAGCAGAATGAGGATGCGCAGCCGGGTCGGATCGGCGAGCGCCTGAAATCGGCCCGACAAAGAAAAATGCTCGCTCACGGCTTAACGATATAAAGATATCTTTATATGGTCAAACTCAACCTGCCGCAGAATCGATCGAATTGTCTTGTATAAGAATAGGGATTGCCCTTATGGGCGCCGGCTGGCCCTAGCGAATCGTGTGCGAAAGGCCGACACCAAGCCCAACCCCTCGGGCTATTTTTGGAGTACAACGATCATGATGAAATTTGCTTTGACCGTTGCGGTCCTCTCGCTGGGTGTTGCCGCGTGCACGAACACCGATGAGAACGCCGCTGCCAACGAAACCGTTGTCGAGAACACCGCCGAGCTGGACGTCAATGCGGCGACCAACGACGCCGTCGAGGCGAATGCCGACGCGGCTCTGAACGCGCTCGACAATGCCGGCGACGCCGCCAGCAACGCGGTCGACAACACCGTCGATGCGGCCAAGAACGCCAACTAAGGCTTTCTCGGACCCAAATAAGGAAGGGGCTGCCCGCAAGGGTGGCCCCTTTTTTTGCGCATCGTCATTGCGAGGAGCGCAGCGACGCGGCAATCCAGCGAACTCACGTCAAAGATGGATTGCTTCGCTATGCTCGCAATGACGAGAGGCCTGATGCTATTTTTCCCGCTTCTGATCGCCGGCTGCGACCGCGACCGGCCGCCGGCGCCGACGGCCGAGCAATCGGATCAGCTCGATGAGGCCGAAGCCATGCTCAACGACATGGCCGACGATCCGGACGCCCCACACGAAAAAGGGGCGGCCCCCGCAGGAACCGCCCCTTCCATTTCGAACTGAACGTCCGAGCGTCCGGACTTTAAAAGTCCATTCCGCCCATACCGCCCATGCCGCCGCCGCCCATCGGCATCGCCGGCTTGTCTTCGGGCAATTCGCTGACCGCCGCTTCGGTGGTGATCAATAGTCCCGCGACGGAGGCGGCGTCCTGGAGCGCGGTGCGAACGACCTTGGTCGGGTCGATCACGCCGGCAGTGACGAGGTTTTCGTACACCTCGGTCTGGGCGTTGAAGCCCTGGGTCGGATCGTTGCCCTCGAGCAATTTGCCCGAGATCACCGCTCCGTCATGACCGGCATTCTGCGCGATCTGGCGGACCGGCGCGTAGAGCGCCTTGCGCACGATATCGATGCCGCGGGTCTGGTCGTCATTGCCGCCCTTCATGCCCTCGAGCGCCTTGGTGGCGTAGAGCAGAGCGGTCCCGCCGCCGGGAACAATGCCTTCCTCGACCGCGGCGCGGGTCGCGTGGAGGGCGTCGTCGACGCGGTCCTTGCGCTCTTTCACCTCGACTTCGGTCGAGCCGCCGACCTTGATCACGGCAACGCCGCCGGCGAGCTTGGCAAGACGCTCCTGGAGCTTCTCCTTGTCATAGTCGCTGGTGGTGTTCTCGATCTGCTGGCGGATCGCCTCGACGCGGCCCTTGATCGTGTCGGACGCACCGGCGCCGTCGACGAGGGTGGTATTATCCTTGTCGATGGTCACGCGCTTGGCGGTGCCGAGCATCTCGACCGTG
>JANNDN010000223.1:0-4940 GCA_031387795.1 Sphingomonas sp. | reverse complement strand
ATCTAAACTATTGCCCCAAAACGGACTTTCTAGCTGTCAGGGACCAACTCGGCCGAAGGTTCGGGCCCGTGCGAAAAACTGGCTGGGGCGGCAGGATTCGAACCCCCGCGGCCGGATGGCCGCCGACCAAAAACTCAGCAGGTTCGAAGAGAGGCCACTATAAATGCTGGCTGGGGCGGCAGGATTCGAACCTGCGAATGCCGATACCAAAAACCGGTGCCTTACCACTTGGCGACGCCCCAGCACGGGCCGCTGAATGCGGGAGAAGCCGCGCTTATAGCTAGCGAAAATGCCATTGGAAGGGGTGAAAGCGGCGGTTCGCGCGCTATATGCGGGTGATGGCCGATCCCCGCTTCCGCGATTTCCACGCTCACATCTACTTCGACGCGCACGAGGTCGACCAAGCGAAGGCGCTCGCCGCCGCGATCACCGCGCAGTTTCCGCTTCCCGTCGGTCATTTCCATCTCGGCCCGGTCGGTCCGCATCCGCGCGGATCGGTCCAGCTGACCGTTCCGCCCGAATTGTTCGGAGCGGTCGCCGAATGGCTTGCCCTCAACCGCGCGGGGCTGACCATCTTCGCCCACGCCAGCACCGGCGACGACCCGCTCGATCACACCCAGCATGTCGTGTGGTTCGGGCCAAGCGAGCCGCTCGACCTCAGCGTCCTCAATTAAGCGTTGGCGATGCGGCCGTTGACCAGATCGTCATAATCCTTCGCCAGCTGGCGCGTCATATCGCCGATCTCGAACGACCACGGGCCGATCGACTGCACCGCGGTGATCTCGACCGCGGTCCCGGCGAGAAAGCATTGCTCGAAGGTCGCCAGCTCCTCGGGCCAGATTTCACGCTCGATGACCTCGATCCCGCGCTTGCGCGCCAGCTCCATTACCGTCCGCCGCGTAATCCCGTCGAGGAAGCAGTCGGGCACCGGGGTGTGGACCTGGCCATCGCGAACGAACAGGACGTTCGCTCCGGTCGCTTCGGCCACCCGCCCGCGCCAGTCGAACATGATGGCGTCGTCGAAGCCGTTCGCCTCGGCGTTCTGCCGCGACATGGTGCAGATCATATAGAGGCCCGCCGCCTTGGATTCGGTCGGTGCGGTGTAGGGCGCTGGCCGCCGCCACTTCGCGATCTCGAGCCGAATGCCCTGCGCGGAAATGCGCTCGTCATAATATTTGCCCCACGGCCAGGCGGCGATCGCCAGATGCGGCTGCGTCTGGCCGGGTGACACCCCGATCGATTCGGCACCGCGCCACGCGACCGGGCGCATGTACGCATCGGTGAGATCGTTGGCCTTGAGCACCTCGTGGCAGGCGGCGTTGATGTCCTCGGCCGACCACGGCAGCGCAAAGCCCAATAAATCGGCGCTGCGCCGGAGCCGGCGGCTGTGCTCGTCGAGCTTGAAGATCTCGCCGTTGTAGGCGCGCTGGCCCTCGAACACGCTGCTCGCATAATGCATCGCATGGGTGAGGATGTGGACCTCGGCTTCGCGCCACGGCACCAGCTTGCCGTCGAACCAGATCCACCCGTCGCGATCGTCGAAATGCGGTTGCTGGCTCGCCATCAAAATCCCTGTTCGCTGGTGGCGGGTGCCTAATGGAGCGTCGAGCGCTCGGCAAGCGGCTCGCCCTTGGCGGCGGCGGCCAGCTCCTCGCCCCGGCGCCGCGCGGCGCCGATCGCGAGCACGAGCAGTTCCTCGAACACCGAATCGCGGTCGAGCACTTCGAGGCCCGCCTCGGTGGTCCCGCCGGGGCTCGCGACCCGCTTGGCGATCGCTTCCATCGGCTCGCCGCTGCCCGCCGCCATCCAGGTTGTCCCGAACACGGTCTCGAGAGCGATCGTCGTCGCCATTTCGGCGCTCAGCCCCTGCTGCTCGCCGGCGCTGGCGAGCGCGGCGACGAACCGCGCGACATAGGCTGGACCCGCCCCGGCGACCGAGCCGACCGCCGCGAACCGTTCCTCATCGACCATCCACGGCGCATAGCCCAAAGGCTGAAACAGCTCGGCAACCTCGCGCTTGATCGCCTGGTCGTCGGTCTCGCCGATCAGGGCGACGACCCCGCGCCGTACCGCGACGGGCAGATTGGGCATCGCCCGGACGATCGTCCGCACGCCGGGGAAGCGCTCGCGCAAAGCGGCGAGCGGGGTTCCCGCGAGCAGCGAGACGAGCATCGTCTTGGCCGAAAGGTGGGGCCGAACCTCGGCCGCGACCACATCGAGCATCTGCGGCTTGACCGCGAGCAGCACGAGCTTGGGCGCCGAACCGGCATCGGCGGCGCTGGTGACCGTGCGGACGCCCGCAACCTCGGCACCGCTCGGACGGATGATGGTCAGCCCGGCAAGATCGAAATCGGCGAGGCGCCAGCCCTCGATGATCGCGCCGCCCATATTGCCGCACCCGACCATCCAGCTCGGCTGCGGAAGCTGCTGCGGACGCGTACTCATGCTTCGCCGTGGGTTTCGATGAGCGCCGCGGAAATTGCCTCGCTCGGCGACTTGCCACCCCACAGCACGAACTGGAAGACGGGGTAGAAGCGCTCGCACTCCTCGACCGCGGCCTCGGCGATGGCCTCGGCTTGCTCGAGGGTCAGTCCCTCGTCCTCGCGCGCGTCGAGGATGGTCGAATGGCGGAACACGATCAGGCCCGAACCCGACCACATCTCGAAATGGCCGAGCCACAATTGCTCGTTGATCAGGCTCAGCGCCTCGAAGATCGCGGTGCGTTTCTCGACCGCGACCTTGATGTCGGGGAAAGCGAGGAATTGCAGCACCTGATCCTCGCTGCGCCACACGCCGCGAAGCTCGTACTGAGCCCAGCTGCCGGTCGCGGACGCGACGATTTCGCCCTCGGCAGTGCGCTCGCAAGCCCAGCCGCGCGCCTCGAAATATTGCTCGAGGATTTCGATCGGAGCGCCGTCGTCGCGATCCTCGTCGGGAAGCTCTTCCTCGCTCAGGGTCTTAGGCTCCGGGCTTGGCTTTAGGCTTGGCCGGCTTGTCGAGCAGCTTCGCCTCGATACCGGCGAGCCGGGCCTTCAATGCTTCATTCTCGTCGCGCGCCGCGGCGGCCATCGCCTTGACCGCCTCGAACTCGTCGCGGCCGACGAAATCGGCGCCCGCCATCCATTCGCGGGCCTTCTCGCGCATCGAGGTCTCGGCCTCGCGGCCCATCCCCGCCATGGTCCCGGCAAAACCGTTCACCATTTTCACGAAATCGTCGAGCATCCTGTTTTCGGACTGCATCGCATCGTCTCCTTTGGGCGCGGAAATAGGGGCTCGGCCCGCGCTGCGCCACCCTCACCGGCGAACTATCCCCAGCATTTGTCAGCCGAGCAGCGACACATTCTGCTCCGCGTTGAGGTTGAGAATGGCGGTGTTGAGCATCGAGGCGAAGACCAGCCAGGCGAGATAGGGGATAAGCAGCATACCCGCCGCGTTGCGCAGCCGGTAAAACTGCCCCGCGGCGCCGGCCGCGAAGACGATCATCAGGAAAATGACGATCTGCGCCGCGCGCATGTCATGCGCCGCGAAGAACAAAGGCGACCAGGCGAGATTGAGCACAAGCTGGACGAAAAAAAACAGCAAGGCGTTGCGCTTCTGCGGCGAGGGCGGGAGCGCGAGGATCATCGCCAGCGCGATCCCCATCAACGCGTAGAGGATCGGCCACACCAGCCCGAACGCCCAACCCGGCGGCATGAAACTGGGCTTTTGGAGCCCATCGAACCAGCCGTTGCCAAAGCCCGAATTGCTGAGCCAGCCGCTGGCCGAACCAAGCAGGACGATCGCCGGTACGGTCAGGATCGCGATTTTCCCCCACGGCCGGGCATCAATACGTTCGTCACTCATCCTTGATCGCTCCCAACAGGAATTCCTTATTGCCCTCGGGCCCGGTGATCGGGCTTTCGGTAATTCCGACGACGCTCCAGCTGTGGCTCTCGACCCACGCCCGCGCCTCCGCACAAACGCGGGCGTGAACCTCGGGGTCCCTGACCACCCCACCCTTGCCGACCTCGGCCCGGCCCGCCTCGAACTGCGGTTTGATCAGCGCGACCAGCAGCGCGCCGGGGCGGGCAAGCGCCAGCGGCGCCTCGAGCACCTTGGCGAGCCCGATGAAGCTCGCGTCGCAAACCACGACATCGATGGAATCGTGAATGATCTCCGCGGTCAGCGTGCGCGCATTGGTCTGCTCGTGGACGACCACCCGCGGGTCCTGCCGCAATTTCCACGCCAGCTGGTTGGTGCCGACGTCGACCGCATGGACCTTGGCCGCGCCGCGCGACAGCAGCACGTCGGTGAACCCACCAGTTGAGCTGCCGACATCGAGCGCAATCGCATCGCTGACTTCGAAGCCGAACTGCGCCAGCCCATGGTCGAGCTTGATGCCCCCGCGCGACACCCACGGATGGTCTTTGCCGCGAACCTCGAGCGGCGCGTCCTCGGCAAGCAAATCGCCCGACTTGGCCAGCTTGCGCTCCCCGCTGAACACCGTCCCAGCCATGATCAATGCCTGCGCCTTCGTCCGGCTCTCGGCGAGACCCCGGGCGACCAGCAATTGATCGGCGCGCTGCTTATTGGTCATCGTTCGTAACGCGGCACCAGTGGACGCGGAGCGGCAGGGTCAGGCGAGCGCTCCGGGCTCGACGCCCACACTGTTCACCCGCAGCGCTTTGAGCACCGCCTCGACGATATGCGGGGCGTTCAATCCGGCGTCGTCATATTGCTTGTCGGGCTTGTCATGCTCCTGGAAGCGGTCGGGCAACCGCATCGTGCGCAGCTTGAGCCCGGCATCGATCAGCCCTTCGTCGCTGGCCAGGGTCAGCACATGCGCGCCGAACCCGCCGATCGAGGCCTCCTCGATCGTCACCGCGACTTCGTGGGTCGCGAGGAGCTTGCGGATAAGATCGCGGTCGAGCGGCTTGGCGAAGCGCAAATCGGCGACCGTG
>JANNDN010000195.1:0-1713 GCA_031387795.1 Sphingomonas sp. | reverse complement strand
AGATTGATCACGCGACCCCGCTCCTCGGCAGGAGGCCGCGGATGGCGCGCCCGGTGCGCGCGGCGAAGCGCTCGAGCGCGCCGATCGGCTGACCGCCCGGCCGGTGCGCGAGGACATGGTACATCCACAGCACCACTGCAGAGAGGATGAACAGCGGCACCCACAGAGCGAGGATCGGGTTCAAGCGGCCGTCGGCGCCCGCGGCCTCGGCGTACTGATTGACCTTGTGATAGGCGACGACGATCAGGATCGAGATGAAGATGCCGAGCGCCGAGCCGCTGCGCTTGGGCGGAACCGCGAGGGCCACCGCGAGGAACGGCAGCATGAACATCATCATCACCTCGACCAGGCGGAAGTTGAGATAGGCCTGGGCCTCGAGCTTCTGGGTCTCGGTTTCGGCGCCGCCGCCATAGCCGGTGCGCCACAATTCATGGAGGTAAAGCTCGTCCGCTTGGCTGGTGCCGCGGCGGCGGAACTGGTCGATGACGGGGAGCGAAATCGGCAGATCATAGCTGTCGAAGGCGAGCGTGCGCGGGGTCGCGAATTTGGGATTGTCCTGGATCAGCCGGCCCTTGGTCAGCCGGAACAGGATGGTGTCGCGGTCGTCGGTGGCGAGGAAGCGGCCATTCTCGGCGGTCGCGGCGATGCGGGTTCCTTTCTCCTCGGTGGCGACGAAAATGCCGTGGAGTTGGGTGCCTTCGCGCTCCGAGCGGTCAATGCGCAAGGTCAGCTTCTTGCCGAGATTGTTGAACTCGCCGACCTTGATCGCGGCGCCGAGCGCCCCCGATTTCAAGTCGAAACGCAGGCCTTCGTAGCGATAGTGCGAAAAGGGCTCGAGATAGCCGACGATGCCGAGATTGACCGCCGCCAGCGGGACCGCGAACAGAAATGGCACGCGGAGCAGGCGGCCGTATCCGACCCCGATCCCGCGCAGCGCGTCGAGCTCGGAAGAGAGCGCGAGCTTGCGGAACGCGAGCAGGATCCCGAGCATCAGACCGATCGGGATGCCGAGGCTGAGATATTCCGGGAGCAGGTTGGCGAGCATCCGCCAAACGACGCTCAAGGGCCCGCCGGCCTCGACCACATATTGGAACAGGCGCAGCATCTTTTCGAGCACGAGCAGCATCGCCGCGAGCACCAGCGATCCGATCAGCGGAACCGCGATCTGGCGGGCGAGATAGCGGTCGATGAGCTGAAGCCTGGGCAAATGAGGGACCCTTAGTCGTTCCGACACCATGATTTGGCCGCAAAGCTGGCCGATGAGCCAACGTCTATAGCGAAGGCCAGCGCCGATTCATGACTAAAATGCGTGATCCCGCAGTGGACAGCTCGGACGGAGCGCCCCCTATCAAGGGCGCCGCGCCCCGTCGCGCGCGTCCGCGGATCGCTTTGCTTTCCAACCCCAGGTCGACCGGCAACCTCGCGCAATTGCCGCGCATCCGCGCCTATTGCGCCGACCACCCCGACGTCTTCCATTACGAGGTCGAGCACGCCCACCAGATCGGCGAGGCGATGCGAACTATCGCGCAGGTCCGCCCGACCGAGCTGCGCATCAACGGCGGCGACGGCACCGTCCAGGCGGCGCTGACCGAGCTCTACAACGGCGGTCATTTCGGCGATAATCCGCCCCCGGTCGCGGTGCTTCCGAGCGGCAAGACCAACCTCATCGCGCTCGACCTCGGCGCTCGCGGCGACCCGGTGCAGACGCTCGAA
>JANNDN010000177.1:0-3458 GCA_031387795.1 Sphingomonas sp. | reverse complement strand
TTATTGGCTTCCTCGAGCTCTTTCTCGAGCGCCGCAAACTGGTCGTGCTCGGCCAGTTCGGGCGAGCCCGCGGCGGTCTCTTCGCGCAATTCTTCCGCTTCCTTGTGCAACTCTTCCTCGTCTTTCATGCCATCAATCTCGTCAAAGCCTTGGCGGTGAAATCCACCATGGGGACCACCCGGGCATAGTTCAACCGAGTCGGCCCGATCACCCCGACAACGCCGACCACCTGCCCTTCGCTCCCGCGATAGGGGGCGGCGATGACCGAAGACCCCGACAAAGCGAACATCCGGTTTTCCGAGCCGATGAAGATCCGGCACCCCGGCGCGTCGCGCGCGCCCTCGAGCAATTTGGCGATTTCCTGGCGATTCTCGAGCTCGTCGAGCAATTGGCGGATGCGCTCGAGGTCCGCCGCCGCCGCGTCGTCGATGAGGTTGGCCTGGCCGCGGACGATCAGCACCGGGCGCCGGTCCTGGTCATGGCTCCAGTCGGCGAGGCCCGTCGCGACCAGCTCGGCGGCGGCGGAATCGAGCGCCTCCTTGCGCTCGCGGATTTCAAGCCTGAGACGGCCCTCGGCTTCGGCCAGGGTCAGGCCGGCGAGGCGCGCGTTGACGAAATTGCTGACCTCGCCGAGCGCTTCGGCGCTGGTCCCGCCGTCGAGCGCGATGATGCGGTTCTCGACGCTGCCGTCGGCCCCGACCAGCACCGCCAGAGCGCGCCCCGGCGCCAACGCCACGAAGCTCAATTGCCGAAGGATCATCTCGCGTTTCGGGGCGAGCACCACCCCCGCCGCATGCGACAGGCCCGACAGCGCCGCCGAGGCCGAGGCCAGTGCCTCCTCGATCGGCTGGTCGCGGCCGATCCGCCGCTCGATCTCCTGGCGCTCGCTGAGGTCGGGGGCGGCGGTCTGCATGATCCCGTCAACGAACAGCCTGAGGCCGCGCTCGGTCGGTACGCGACCGGCGCTGGTGTGCGGGTGGGTCAGCAGCCCGCGCTCCTCAAGCTCCTGCATCACCCCGCGGATCGAGGCCGGGGACAGGCTGATATTGCCCGCCAGAACCTTCGACCCGACCGGCATTCCGCGCTCGAGATAGGTTTCGACCACCAGCCCGAAAATCTCGCGCATCCGGTCGCTGAGTTCGTGGATCGGTTGGGTCATGGGATGGATTTAGGCGTCCCGCCCCCAAAACAAAACCGTTCGTCCTGAGTAGCTGCAAGAGCAGCGTATCGAAGGATCCTTCGATGCGGGCTCTCGTCCCCCCCGGATCAAGTCCGGGGTCCGCTCGATCCCTACTCAGGACGAACGGTGTTTGAACTCGTGGAAGCCGCAGTCTAGGGACGCCGCACCAGTATCAGGAGAATGAAGCCCATGCGTCCTTCCGGCCGCGCCCCCGACCAGATGCGTGAACTCAAGTTCGAGCCTGGCTTTACCCGCCAAGCCGAGGGGTCGTGCCTGATCTCCTTCGGCGATACCCGGGTGCTGTGCACCGCCAGCGTCGAGGATCGCGTTCCACCATTCCTTCGCGGCAAGGGCCAGGGCTGGGTCACCGCCGAATATGGCATGCTGCCCCGCGCCACCCACACCCGCGGCAACCGCGAGGCAGCCAAGGGCAAGCAATCGGGCCGGACCCAGGAAATTCAGCGGCTGATCGGCCGCAGCTTGCGCGCGGTGGTCGACCTCGGCAAATTGGGCGAGCGCCAGATCACGGTCGATTGCGATGTCATCCAGGCCGATGGCGGAACCCGCACCGCGGCGATTTCGGGCGGCTGGGTGGCACTGCGCATCGCGATCGACAAATTGCTCGCCAGCAAGGCGCTCGCCGTCGATCCCATCAAGACCCAGGTCGCGGCGGTCAGCTGCGGCATCCACAATAGCCAGCCGGTGCTCGACCTCGATTATGACGAGGACAGCAAGGCCGGCAGCGACGGGAATTTCGTGCTCACCGCCGACGGCGCGATCGTCGAGGCGCAACTGACCGCCGAGGGCGAGACCTTCGACGAGGAAGCGCTGCTGCGCCTGCTCCGCCTCGCGCGGATCGGCTGTGGCGAGATTTTCGCGGCCCAGCTCAAGGCCACGGGCCGGTGAGGGAGATCGGGCCGAAGCTCGTCATCGCCACCCACAATCCCGGCAAACTGCGCGAAATTGCTGAGCTGCTGGCGCCGCTCGGGATCGAGTGCGTCAGCGCGGCCGAGCTCGATCTGCCCGAACCCGAGGAAACCGGAGTCAGCTTCGCCGACAATGCCGACCTCAAGGCGCGCGAGGCGGCCGACTTGTCGGGCCTGCCCGCCATCGCCGACGACAGCGGGCTCAGCGTCGACGCGCTTCAAGGAAGGCCGGGGATTTTCTCCGCGCGCTGGGCCGAGGACGAAGCCGGCAACCGCGACTGGATGCGGGCGATGAGCCGCGTGTGGGACGAGGTCGAGGCCGCGGGGCCCGATGCCGGCCACGACGCCCATTTCGCCTGCGCGCTCGCCATCGCCTGGCCCAACGACGGCCAGGCCGAGACGTTCGAGGGCCGGGTCGACGGGACATTGGTGTGGCCGCCGCGCGGCGACCAGGGCTTCGGCTACGACCCGATGTTCGTGCCCGCCGGCCACGAACGGACGTTCGGGGAGATGGAGCCGGCGGCCAAGCATGCCATGAGCCATAGGGCGGCCGCGTTCGCGAAGTTTCTCAATGCTTTAGATGACTATCGTTCGTCCTGAGCGAAGCGCGAAGCGCGTAGTCGAAGGGCGTTCGGCTCGAACTCTTGACCCGCGCCCTTCGACTTCGCTCAGGACGAACGAGAATGGTGGCGCTGCAGTCCAGAAATTCGCGCTCTACATCCACTGGCCGTTCTGCGTCAGCAAATGCCCTTATTGCGATTTCAACAGCCATGTCCGGGAGCAAACCGACCAGGCGATGTGGCGCGATGCCTTGCTCCGCGACCTGGCATATGAGGCCGCGCTGCTGCCCGGCCGCCGGCTGACCAGCATCTTCTTCGGCGGCGGCACGCCCTCGCTGATGGAGCCTACCACAGTTGAAGCGTTGATCGCCGCCGCGGCCCGGCACTGGCCGGTTGCGGACGATCTCGAAATTACGCTCGAGGCCAATCCCAATAGCGTCGAGGCAGCGCGCTTCGCCGACCTTGCCGCCGCGGGCGTCAACCGCCTCAGCCTGGGCCTGCAATGCTTCGACGACGCCAAGCTCGCCTTCCTTGGCCGCGCCCACAGCGCCGCCGAGGGCCTCGCCGCGCTCGATACCGCCCAGGCGCAGTTCGACCGGGTCAGTTTCGACCTCATCTACGCGCTGCCCGGCGACGACGAGGCCGGATGGAGCCGCGACCTCGAGCGCGCGCTGGCGCTCGGCACCACCCACCTCTCGCTCTACCAATTGACGATCGAGCCCGGCACCCGCTTTGCCAGCGACGTTGCCAAGGGTACGTTCGAGCCGCTTGGCGAAGAGCGCTCGGCCGGGC
>JANNDN010000142.1:0-10647 GCA_031387795.1 Sphingomonas sp. | reverse complement strand
GCCTTGTTCAGCCCCGTCAGCCCGCCATAATGGCGTTCATTGAGGTGCCAGTCCTTGGTCACCGGCAGCCACAGCCGGTCCATCTCGTACAGCGCGAGGTGGAGGGTGCGGATGGCGCGGGTGAGGACGCTGGTGAAGCAGCAGTCGAAGTCGAGCCCCGTATCGCGCATCAACGCGCCCGCGGCGCGCGCCTCGGCGATGCCCTGCTCGGTCAGATCGACGTCCCACCAGCCGGTGAATCGATTCTCTCGATTCCATTGCGATTGACCATGGCGGAGGAGGACGAGCGTGGGCATCAGCCCCCGGACTTCCTGGTCTTCAGTTCGGGCAAAATCGCGTGGAGCGCGTCGAGGCACGACCAGGCGAGGAACTTTGAGCGTTGGGGCGACCATCCGAAAACTTCATCTGGGAGGTTGAAATTGTCCTTGAACGGCATTTCGAGGGTCATCGAGACGCAACCGAAGCGCTCGGCGAGCTGGGTCGTCGACATCGACATATTGGCCTGACCCGCGGGCGGTGCCTCATAGCCTTTCTCGCGCTGGAAATCGGGCGACAGCCGTTCAAGTGTTTCGCTGAACAGGTTGAACAGCGCCAATTGATCGTCCTTGAGCGAAGGGATGCCTTCGAAGCCCGCCAGGAAGTTGGCCGGAATCGCCTCGTCGCCGTGGACGTCCATCGCGAAGTCGACCCCGGTCTCGTCCATCGCGCCGCGAACACACAGCACCTCGGGACTTTTCTCGGCGGTGGGCTGATGCCATTCGCGGTTGAGATTGACCCCCGCCGCATTGGTGCGCAGGTGACCGCGCCGCGACCCGTCGGGGTTCATGTTGGGAACCATGTGGAAGGTGCATTCGCGGCGCAGCACCCGCGCGATCGGATCGTCCTCGTCGGTCAATTTCTCGAGCGCGCCCTCGGCCCACCATTCGGCCATGGACTCGCCGGGGTGCTGGCGGGCGTAAAGCCAGACGCTGAGCGCCCCCTCGCCGATGGTCAGGCAATCGATGTCCTGCCCGTCGAGGCTCTTGCCGAGCGAGCGATAGGACACACCGGGCAGGCCCGTGGTCTCGGCAATAAGGTCGTGGTGCCGCTCCATCGAATAAGGCGCGAAATAAGCGATCCACACCGGGTCCTGCGGCGGGGTCAGAGTCATCGACAGGACACCGTCGGCATAAGTTGTGTCCGCGACCCGCACCCATTCCTCGCGGTCGCTCGACATCACCGCTTTGTAATCCGGCCATCCGCCCGGATAGGCCGCGCCCGCGCAATTGGTGATCCGAAGCGTGACTTCGCGGCCCGCTGCCCCGGCCAACCGAAAATAGAACCACTGATAGAAGTCGCTCAGATGGTCCTTGACGATTTCCAGCTCGATCTGGTCCCCCTTTTGGCTGACGACGCGGATGTTGCCCGCGTCGAACGCGCTCGAGATCACGATTGCCATGAAGAAGATTGTCCTGCTGGAGGATGATTGGTCGCGGAGGCTGATAACGGGGGTAGGGGTGCGAGAAAAGCCCCGCCGGCGGAGTTCCGCCATCCACCGAGGCCGGAAATGCACTGGCGCGGCGGGCGCCCTTTGACTAGCGCGCGGCCATGACCAACACTCCAGTTGTCCTCGTGACCGGCGGCGCCGGCTATATCGGCAGCCATGCCGTCCTTGCCCTGCAAGATCGTGGGTGGGCGGTCGCGGTGATCGACAATCTTTCGACCGGAAAGCGGGAGCTCGTCCCCGAAGACGTCCCCTTTCATCTCGGCTCGATCGCCGACCGCGCTCTGGTTGAACGGGTCATCGCGGAGGAGAAGATCGGCGCGATCATGCATTTCGCGGGGTCGATTGTGGTCCCCGAATCGGTTGCAAGGCCGCTCGATTATTATGCCAATAATACGCTCGCGACCCATGCGCTGATTACCGCCGCGGTCGCGGGGGGCGTGCCGCACATCCTCTTTTCCTCGACCGCCGCGGTCTATGGCTCGCCCGACAAGGTGCCAGTCGCCGAGGACGGTCCGACGATCCCGATCAACCCTTATGGCGCGTCCAAGCTGATGAGCGAACAGATGCTTGCCGATTGCGCCGCGGCCTACGGCTTCAACTATGGCGCGCTGCGTTATTTCAACGTCGCCGGAGCCGATCCGGACGGACGCTCGGGCCAGACTGGCAAGGACGCCACCCATTTGATCAAGGTCGCGGTCGAGGCGGCCACCGGCAAGCGCCCTGGGATCGCCGTTTACGGCACCGATTATCCGACTCCGGACGGAACCTGCGTGCGCGACTATATCCACGTCAGCGACCTCGCCGCGGTGCATGTCGCCGCGCTCGAGCGGTTGATCGCGCGGCCGGACGAAAACCTCCTCCTCAATTGCGGCTACGGTCGCGGTGCCTCGGTGCTAGACGTGCTCGACTCGGTCGACCGCGCCACCAACAGTCCGCTTCACCGGCGGATGGAAGGCCGCCGAGCGGGCGATCCGGCCCAGCTGGTCGCCGGTGTCGAGCGGCTCAGCGCCACGCTCGACTGGTCGCCGCGCTTCGACGATCTCGACACTATTGTCGGCCATGCGCTGGCGTGGGAGCGCGGGCTAACCCCGCAGTAATCGTGAAGCCGATCGACCGCGCACTAGCTTCCGTAATTGCCGCACAGGACGTCGATCACATAATAGACGCCATTGCCCGCTTGAAGCTGGGCGTGGATCGCCTGCCTCCAGCCCGCGGCGCGGCAAAAGGCGTTGGCCTTGGCGCGCATGTCTTCGGGACTGTTGGCGCTGATCGAGAGACGCGCATTGCCTTCCCGCGGCGACACGAAGAACTCGCTGGTGAAACCGCGAAGCGACTGATTGGGCGATTCGACGGCGGAGCGGACAACCGGAGCGATCGGGCGCGCCGAGCGGACGGTAAAGACCCCGGCCTTGACCGACTGATCGACCCGCTTGCAGCCGCTGTAAGTCTTGCCCGAGCAAAATTCCCACGCCTGGCCCTCTGGGATGCGGATGCTCTTGGCTGTGAACGCCTCCTCCATGCCTTGCAGCGGTCCGGTCAGGGTCATGCTCCGGCCCTTGAAATGGCCGTTGCCATAGATAACGGCCGCGCCCCCGGACTGAGCATTGCCGCTGCCAGCGCCAAGCCCGCCGGCGACCGCCGCGAGCGCAACCCAACCCAATGCTTTCATCGTCCCGACCTCGCTTGGCGCCGTTCACAGACGACAATGGCTAGCGGAGCGGGATGATTTTCGCCACCCGACAAAGTCGGCCGCCCGGGAAGAGCAATTCCGAGTCGCCATAACCGCGCGCCAAACCTTGACTTGATCTCGCGCCCGCACTAGTGGAGCCGCCGGTCTTCGGACCCTTCCGACAGGTTTTTGAACGAGATAGCGAGCAGGCGCCCGGCCATGAAGATTCGTAATAGCTTGAAGTCGCTGAAGTCGCGTCATCGCGATTGCCGGGTGATTCGCCGTCGTGGGCGCACCTACGTCATCAACAAGACCAACCGTCGCTTCAAGGCGCGCCAGGGCTGACCCTCGCCGGTCGGAGCGTTCGGTCGTGAGCGGCCGCATCCGACCCCCGATTGGCGCTCAGGCGAGAGCGGACACATGAGCCGCATCAGCCACTTCATTCCGACCGTGCTGGCCGCGCTGATTCGCGACTTCTCCACCTTTGCCGGCCCGCGGCTGTGGCTCGCCATCGGACTGATGCTCGCAGGAGCGTTGGCCGAGGGCTTCGGGCTGCTGTTGATCGTTCCCCTCGCGGCGATCGCGCTGAACCAGGAATCGGCGCTGCCCGACTGGATCGAGGGGCCGCTGCGCGAACTAGGCGCCGGTGCCGACCTTGGCGGCGCCATCGCGCTGTTCCTCGTCGCCATGGGGCTTCGGTCGCTGCTCCTGTTCCACCGCGAGAACCTCCGCGCGCAGCTCCAGACGGGGTACAAAAGCGACCTTCAGCTGCGCGCCGCATCGACGCTCGCTGCGGGCGGATGGACCAAAGCGAGCCGAATCGGTCAGGCCGGGATGCAGTCGCTGCTCCTCAACGAAGTGCCACGCGCCACCCTTGCTGTAACCTACATGCTCGAATTCGCGGTCGCGTCGATCATGCTCGCGGTGCAGCTGATGCTCGCCGCATTGCTGTCGCTCCAGATGGTCGGGTCCGCGCTCCTCGTTCTGGTCCCGATCGTTCTCGTCGCGCGCCGTTTCGGGCGGCGCTTCACCCGCAGTGGCCAGGCTTTCATCACTTGGTCCGAAGACAGCACCAACGCCGGCCTGCGCCTTCAATCGGGGCTCAAGGCCGCTTTGGCGCAGGGCACCGTGCCGAGTTTCCTCGAGGAATATCGGTCGAGCCTGGCCGGTCTCGAGCGAGCGATGGTCGGCTATGACCGCGATTTTTCCGCATCGCGCCAGATCATGGCGTTCGCGACGGCGGTTGCCGCGGTCCTGTTGCTCGTGGCCGGGGCGCGAATATTCGATCTTTCCTTCCCGGTGCTCGTCGCCAGCCTGGTGCTGTTCGCGCGGATGGCGGCGCCGGCCTCGTCGCTCTTGGAATCGGCGCATCAGGTGGCCGCCTTCGCGCCGGCCTTTGGAGCGATCGGGGACCGGCTCGGGCCGCTGGTCCGCTGTGCCTCGCCAGCGGCGGACACGTGGGGCCCTCACGCGGCTCCGCTCGAATGGTCGCGGATCGAGCTTTCAGGGGCCGGATACCGTCACGATTCCGGGGGCGGGATCGATGACGTCACGCTCGCGCTCGAGCGTGGTGAATGGCTTGGGCTTCGCGGGGCGTCCGGAGCGGGGAAATCGACGCTCGCCGATCTCGTCACAGGCTTGATCGCGCCGCAGCAGGGGACGATCCGGGTCGACGGTTCGCCGCTGGCCGGAACGACGCTCGAGCGTTGGCGGATGGGTCTGGCTTATGTCGGGCAGGACGGGCTGGTGTTCGCCGACAGCGTCGGAGCCAACCTCGCCGCCGACCGCGGCCAGGTGGGCGAGGACGAGATGTGGTGGGCGCTGGAGCTGGTCGGGCTGGCCGAGCGGGTGCGGGCATTCCCGTCGTGCCTCGATCATTTTCTGGGGGAGCGCGGGAGTTCGTTCTCGGGGGGCGAACGCCAGCGACTGTTGATCGCCCGCGCGATCCTGCGCCGCCCGGCGATGCTGATCCTCGACGAGGCGACCGCGGCGCTTGACCCCGAAGCGGAGAGCGCCATCCTCGATCGCCTGCGCGGGCTTGAGGCCCGGCCTGCCGCGCTCGTTATCGCGCACCGCGAATCGACGCTGGCATATTGCGATTCGCGGCTGTCCATCCAACATGGCAGGGCAGAGGTGAACTCATCCGGCCGCTAAGCCGCCGTTCACGTCCGTTCTGTTAGGGTAATGACCATGATGACCGCTTCCACCTTGCTCACTGTGCGCCGATTCGCGGGACTCGCGCTCGCGGCCGGTGTCCTGGCCATCGGGGCAGCGCCGGCGATGGCGCAGGATCAGCGCACGCCGAAGGGCTGGAGCTATGACATCAAGGACGGGAAGCCGGTGCGCAAGGGTGATCGCGTGAGCAATCCCGATGGCAGCTGGCGCGAAGTCATCCGTCAGGGGAAATGCGTCACGGTCAAGGAAAAGACCGCGGCGGGCGAGTATCGCGAAACCCGCGAGTGCAGCCCCAACTGATCGCCGTCGGCCCGATCAGCCGGGCTGATCGAAGCTTCCCTTGGGCTGACGCGTAACCGCGCAGGCGGGAAGCCCGCCCGCGGCGACATCCTTGCAATCGCGAACCTGGGCGCTGCCGTCCGGCCCGGCGAAGATCGCCCATTTGCGGCCGTCGCCGCAGGTTGCGGTCCACATGTCGAGATTCTCATATTTGGCGACGAACCCGCCGCCGGTGACCTGCTTGCAGGTGAAGCCGGCGTCATAGATTGCGTGCTTGAGCGCAATCGCGAGGTCGAAGGCGCCGAGCGTGTGGAGCCGGTCTTGCTCGGGCCCGCGAACCTCGATCGCGTGGGTCTGGTCGGCGGGGCCTGAGCTTTGGTTGCACCCGGCAATCGCCGCCACGGCAAGCACAATCGGGATGGTGGCCAAGTGTCGCATCATCGTTCCCTCTCTCGCCTCAACGCTTATCGTTCGATTTTGACCCGCGCCGCCGCCGCAACCGCGCGAGCGACGGCATCGTCGACCGTCGTTGCGCGTGCCAACGCCACGCCCATGCGCCGGTTGGGAAGGGTCGTCGGTTTGGCGAAAATGCGCAGGTCGACCGGCATTCCCGGCGCCCCAAGGGCAAGGGCCTCGCCCAGTCCGCTATAAGTGAACGAGCTGCCTTCACCCTCGGCCAGGATCACCGCCGAGGCCGATGGACCGGCGAACTCGATCGAGGGGATCGGGAGCCCGAGGATGGCGCGCAGGTGAAGCTCGAACTCGTTGGGGAACTGGCTGATCAGGGTCACCATGCCGGTGTCGTGCGGGCGCGGGCTCAATTCGGAAAAGATCGCTTTCTCCCCGACGACGAAGAATTCGACCCCGAAAATGCCGTGGCCGCCGAGCGCGTCGACGATCTTGCGCGCCTGATGGCGGGCCGACAGCAAGGCGCCGTCGGGGATTGCCGCGGGCTGCCAGCTCTCGCGATAATCGCCTTTCTCCTGGCGGTGGCCGATCGGCGAGCAGAACAAGACCCCGTCCTTGGTCGCCACGGTGAGCAGAGTGATCTCGCTGTCGAAGGCGATATATTCCTCGACGATCACGCGGGGCCGGTCGCCGCGCATATTGGCGACCGCATAGTCCCAGGCGGTGCCAATCTCCTCGGCGGTCCCGGCGGTGCTCTGGCCCTTGCCCGACGAGGACATGACCGGCTTGACGATGCACGGCAGTCCGACTTCGTCCGCCGCCGCCATCGCCTCCTCGCGGCTCTCGGCGAAGCGATATTTCGAGGTCACCAGGCCGAGCTCGCCGGCGGCAAAGTCGCGGATGCCGTCGCGGTTCATGGTCAGCTGCACCGCCTTGGCCGAGGGCGCCACCCGCCAGCCGCTCTTCTCGAGCGATGCGAGGGCCGCGGTGTCGATGGCCTCGATCTCGGGAATGATCACGTCGGGCTTGTGGCGCTTGACCGCGGCGGTCAGCGCCTTGCCGTCGAGCATCGAGAAGACTTCGCTTACATCCGCCACCTGCATCGCCGGTGCGTTTTCATAGCGGTCGCAGGCGATGACCCGGCAGCCGAGCCGCTTGGCGGCGATGGCGAATTCGCGACCCAGTTCGCCCGATCCCAGCAGCATCAAGGTGGCGGTGTACATGGCCGCGTCGATAGCTCCGCGCGAGCAAGTCGGCTAGAGCCGCGAGCAAGGGAGGATTGTTCATGCGTGCTGGACTGCTGATCTTGGCCGCCGGGCTCGTGGCAGCAGCCGCGCCGCCGAAGAAGATCACCCCGAACGAAATCGTTGCGGCAGCCCCGGCGAGCGCGTGGAAAGCGATCCCCGCCGACGATTTGCTGGTCATCGACCTCAAATCGGGCGGGCGGGTGGTGATCCAGCTGGCGCCGCGCTTCGCCCCCGTCCACATCGCCAATGTGAAAGCGCTGGCCCGCTCGGGTCACTGGCAGGATGCGAGCGTCTATCGCGTCCAGGACAATTATGTCGCGCAATGGGGCAATAACAAGAGCGAGAAGCCGTGGCCCGCCGGGGTCGATCCAACCCCGCCCGCGGAATATTCGCGAGCCCTCAAAGGCCTCGACATCACCCCGCTTGGCAACGCCGATGCCTATGCCCCCGCGGCGGGGTTCGCGGACGGCTGGCCGGTCGCTTATTCGCCGAAGCGCGGATGGGCGTCGCTCGCGCATTGCTACGCCTCGGTCGGGGTCGGGCGCGACCTTTCCCCCGACACCGGTTCGGGCGGCGAGCTCTATGCGGTGATTGGCCATGGTCCGCGCCAGCTCGACCGAGTGATTGCGGTGGTCGGCCGGGTGGTCGAGGGGATCGAGCATTTGAGCACGCTTCCCCGCGGGACCGAGGCGCTCGGCTTCTACAAGGACAAGGCGCAATATGTGCCAATCGCGCAGGTAAGGATCGCGGCCGACATGCCCGCCGCCGGGCGCCCGACGTTCGAGGTGATCGACACGTCGAGCGCGCCGTTCCGCCACTATTTGCGCGTCCGCGGCCACCGCTTCGATGATTTCTACATCCAACCCGCGCTCGGGGTCGATCTGTGCAACGTGCAGGTGCCGGTACGGAAAAAGGCCTAGTCGTCGAGCCCTTCGAGCGAGATCGGCTCGGCGAATTCAGCGCCGAGGCGATCACCCGCGATCCACTTGACCACCGCGTTGGCGCGTTCGCGCCCGGGCAGGATCAGCCACACCCGGCTGCCGACTTCGAAATGGGCCTCGCTCGCGGCCATGAATCCGATCTCCGAAATGTTGAGGATCTGCGCCTCGACGCCATTCTCGCCAAGCTCGCGCATGGTGCCCTCGAGCTCGACCGGATGGCGCGCCGCGCGGCGGCGGTCGCTGTCGTCCTCGGCAATTTTGGCTTTAATCGTGCGACCGCTCATCGCCGAACGCGCTACTCCAGCGCGTCGCGCCAAGACAAGCGGAATGAGTCCGTTATGTGACAGCCCTGCTTAAGCTTGACTGCTCTAGGTTCCGTCGAATTGGGTCCGCTGTGGCCGCGCCGCGACTGGCGGTCGGTCCCCGGCATGATTATGTTACGCGCCACGGCTGCGCGATCGGAATGGGGCTAGAAGAATGATCAATACCAGGACTTTGGCGATGCTTGGCGCGGCAACGGCGGCTGTGATCCCGCTCGCCGCTCTGTCGGCGCAGACTTCGACGGCCCCGCCGACCGCTCCGCAGGCGACGGACAAGGTCGTTGCTGCCGTTCCGCCCGCGCCGCCCCCGCTGCCCCCGGTGGTGTGGGATCCGGTGAGTGCGCAGGACCTCATTTATTATATCCGCCAGGTCGGAGCCGACGGGCTCGATCCCGCTTTTTACGATCCCGCGGGCCTGGAGGCGGCGATCCGTACCGGCAATCCGGCAATCATCTCCCCGGCGGCGACCGAGCGCTTCAACGCTTTGTCCTCCGACCTCGCGCTCGGCCATGTCCGCAAGAGCGCGCGCATCGGCTGGTATATCGTCGACAAGGACATCGATTCCGCCGCCCAGGACACGATGCTGCGGACCGCCTTGTTCACCCGGCGGATGGGCGACGTTCTGAACGGTCTGCTGCCGACCCATCCCCAATATGCCTCGCTCAAGTCGGCGCTCGAGATGACCCCCGCGGCCGAGACCGCCAAGCGCGACCGCATTCGCCTCAACATGGATCGCTGGCGCTGGCTGCCGCGCGATCTGGGCAACAAATATGTCATCGTCAACGTGCCGGGATTTCACGCGACTTTGGTCGAGAACGGAGTCAACCGCTGGAAGCACAAGGCAATCGCGGGCGCGACCAAGACCCCGACCCCGCAGCTGTCGGCGATGGCGGTCGGCGTGATGCTCAACCCTTGGTGGGAAGTGCCGCCGAGCATCACCAAAGAAGTGGCTGGCAAGAGGGGCTTTGTGAAGTCTTCCGACGGCTCGCGCTGGCGCCAGCCGCCGGGGCCGGGCAACGCGCTCGGGGAGATGAAGTTCGTGATGTACAACCCTCATAATATCTATCTCCACGACACCAACGCACGCAGCCGCTTCAGCAGTCGCATGCGCGCGCTCAGCCACGGCTGTATCCGCACCGAAAATATCCACGATCTGGCGATGGAACTGCTCGCCGACGACGGCGGCGAATGGACCCCCGACAGGGTCCAGGCACAGATCGCCAGCGGCAAGACCAAGCAGGTGAATTTCGTCAAACCGGTGCCGATCTACATTGTCTATTTCAGCGCCGCCGGCCTCAACGACGGCCGCATCGTCGATTATCAGGACCTCTACGGTCGCGACGGCAAAGCGCTCGCCGCACTCAAGTCGATGGATGGTACGGCGGCCGCGCCGAAGAAGCTGGCGGCAAAGTAACCGCCGCCGATCGCGCTCTTTATTCGGTGTTTTGCCGGTCGAGCCGTTCGTCGATCAACAGTGCCACGACCACGCCCGCGGCTACCACCACGCCGACGACGACCAGCGCCACCGTCCCGCCGGTGCCGAGGTTGGCGCGATTGCCAAGCGTCTCCGCCTGGCGACCGGCGACGAACAGGGTCGGTTTGCCCGTCTTGCCGGCGGCAATCTCCAGGCCCTGGCCGAATTTGATCTCGGAGGCGCCTGGCGCCGTCTTCATCCCGCTCAGTTTGAAGCTTGCGCGGCCGCGCGGAGCGTCGCCCGGGCGGCCGAGGTTGAGGCGATAAGTCGCTCCGGCAAAAATCGAGGTCTGGGCGTAGGTCTGGTCCGCGCTCGAGGCGAAGGCCGCATCGCGGACGCTTGCCGCCGCGGGTGACAGGGGAAGGCTCGCCATCGCCAACAGGAACATGGGCCTCTTCATGACGACTTCCTTTCGCTAATCGGATACCAGCCGAACCGTAACATGGATCAAAAAATAGCTGAATTGAAAGAGTCGCCGAGTCCGTGGTCACCCCATTGCGGAAGCCCGTCAAACTCGTAATTCTCCGCCCGGCGGATGCACCGCGGCGGGGGACGGATGACCAATCTATTCTACAGCTTGCCGATCTGGCTCGCGACCATTGTCGTGCTCGGCGCAGCACTGGGGATCGGGCTCGGGGTCAGCATCGG
>JANNDN010000133.1:0-1811 GCA_031387795.1 Sphingomonas sp. | reverse complement strand
CTTCCGATCGGCTCGTCGATGGGGGCGTGGATCGCGCTCCACGTTGCGCTGCTACGCCCCGACCGGGTGAAATGCCTCCTTGGCATCGCCGCGGCGCCCGATTTCACCCAATGGGGCTTCACCGAGGGCCACAAGCAGATGATCGCGCGCGAGGGATTGCTCGAGGAAGACAATCCCTATGGCCCCGAACCGAAGCGCATTTACCGCGACTTCTGGCAGTCGGGGCAGGAGCTGCGCCTGCTCGAGGAGGCGATCGCGATCGACTGCCCGGTCCGGCTCGTTCACGGCGACGAGGATCCCGAGGTTCCGGGCGACATCGCGCTGCGCCTGATGCGTCAGCTCCGTTCAGCCGATGTCCAGTTGACCATCGTCAAGGGGGGCGGTCACCGCCTCAGCGAGCCGCGCGAGATCGCCGCGATCCTGCTCATCCTCGCCGGCCTTCTGGAGACTTGCTCTTGATCCTGCCGCTTCTAGCCATGCTCGCCGCCGCGACCTCCAGCCCATCGTCCGCCGCCCCCTGCCCCGAACTGCTGACGGTCGAGACCCTTGTCTGCCGGGCGGTCGAAGCTGGCGCGCGCGGCGCATTTCGCGATTCGGCCGAAGGGTTCGAGCGCGCGGCGGAAACCAAGCGCGTGACGAGCGCGGTCGCCTTCGACCCCGAGGTCGATCGCCTGCTCGCCGCCGCGGGCAATATGTGGATCGCGGCGGGCGATCCGGCCAAGGCCGCGGCGGCACTCGACAAGGCGCTGACCGGCACCGGCCTAGCCGCCCAGCATCGCGGCGAGGCGCTGCTCGACCGCGCGCGCGCGGCCGAGTCGCAGGGCGATCTCAAGACCGCGCGGGCCAAGGTCAACGAAGCGATGGGGACGGTCGCCAAGGACCCGTTCGCCTGGTATTTTTCGGCCGCGCTCGCGCTTCGTGAAGGCCAACCGAAGGAGGCCGAGCGGATGATCAACGAAGCCCTTGCGCTGGCCCCCGCGGACGCGACCATCCTGTTCGAGGCCGGGCATGTCGCCGAGGCCAATCGCGACATGCCCGGTGCCCGCATGTATTGGGCGCGGGCGATCGAGCGCGATCCCAATGGCACCATCGGCAAAGCCGCGCGCGAGGCACTGGCAATGCTGCCGGTGCCGCTGACGGTCACCGACCGCATCGCCGCCCCGAGCGCGGACGAGCCTGACGACGAGCCCGAAAGCGATCAGCCGAGGTCGTAGTCGATCGTCGTCACCACCCGCACCTTTTGATACGGCGATGGCGAGCCTGATGAGCCGCAGCCTTCGCATTCCTCGCCGTCCCTCGGACCAACCGAGAAATAGCCCTGACTCGCCGACTTGATCCGCCCGACCGAGGCGCCGCTGTCGCGCGCGAATTCCTCGGCGCTGCGGCGCGCATTCTGGGTCGCCTCGGCGATCATTTCGGGCTTCAAGGCGTTGAGCCGGGTGAAGGTGTAGCTGACGTTGCTCGAGGTCATCTCGACCCCGTCGCGGAGCAGTTCGGCCTGGCGCGAGAACGCAGCCCGCGCCTTCATCACGTCATTGGTGCGCAGCTGGACGGTGCGGCGGACGACCACTCGGTCGGGTGCGCCGGCATCCTCCGATTCGCGCTGGCGGCTGACGGCGATGCTGCTGTCGCTGACATCGGCCGGCTTGAATCCCGCGGCACCGAAGAAGGCGCGGACGTCGCGCGCCTGGGCGTCAACCGACTGCTGGACCGGCGCGAGGTCGCTGCCCTTGGCCGAAAATTCGACTGACCAGGTGGCAAGATTGGCGACGACATCGCGCTCGGAAACGCCGCGCACGGTGACCGTCCGT
>JANNDN010000088.1:0-2630 GCA_031387795.1 Sphingomonas sp. | reverse complement strand
GCGGCGCTCCCGGTGACCGCCTTGCCAAGCGGACCGCATTCCTGTTTACCGTGGTCTTCCCGTCCCGGAAGAGGGTTTTGACGAAATGATCCTCACTTGCCCCAATTGCGCCACGCAATATGCGGTCAAGGATGGGGCAATCCCGGCGCAGGGACGCAAGGTGCGCTGTGCCTCATGCGGCGAAAGCTGGCACCAGGATGCGGAGGGCGAGGCCGCCAAGGCAGCGCCGGAGGAGGCTTCGGAGCCGACGCCCGAGCAGTCGTTTGATCCAGGCGACGAGACCGGCGTGACGCCATCGCCTTATGAGTCGATCCCCGAGCCGGTCGATGACGGCGAGGAAGGCCTTGCCGAGGCGTCGCTGATCGAACCACGCAGCGGTCCCGAGGCCGAGGAGCGCGCGTTCGATCAAGCGGTTCTGGACGGAGCCGAAGAGGGTGTCGGGGACAGTGCGCCGGCTGCGGCCGACCCGGCAGTCGAGCAGGGAGCCGACTGGAGCGAGCCGCCCGCGCCAGAGCCCGTCAGCAATGATTTCGCCCGCTTCGAGGAGGATTATGAAGAGCCGCGGCGGAGCAAATTGCTGCCGCTTCTGCTGGTCTTCGTGACCGTCGCCATCCTTACCACTTTATTCTGGTTCCTGGCGCCCGATGCGTGGAAATCGCGGCTTGGCCTCGCGACCCATGCAAGCCCGCTCGAACTCCTCACCCCGCAGATGCAGCGCCAGCCGCTCGAGAGCGGGAACGAGCTGCTCACGGTGACCGGGGGCGTGGTCAATCCGACGGGCGAGCAGCAGGACGTGCCGCCGCTGACCGCCCGGCTGCGCACGCGGGACGGGAAAGTCGTCTATAGCTGGACGATCGCCCCGCCGGCGCGAACGCTGGCCCCGGGCGGCCGCGCCAGCTTCAACAGCTCCGAGGTCAACGTCCCGCCCGGCGGCGAGGAGCTGACCATCACGCTGGGCGGCAACGACTGAGCGCACTCCGGCGGACTTGCCGAGCCGCCAGCTCGCACCGCCATTGCGCCCCTCCGGGGGCTTTGCTAGAGGCCCCGCCTTGCCAGTCGCGGCGGCCATTTCACGGCCGCCGGATTTTCATGACGTGCGGTCGTGGCGGAACTGGTAGACGCGCAGCGTTGAGGTCGCTGTGGCCGCAAGGCCGTGGAAGTTCGAGTCTTCTCGACCGCACCATCTGGCGCCCGGAACGACCGGCGTCGCCCTACTTGCCGCGACGGCGCCACGTTTCTATCCCCGTCGGATAGCCGGGATCAGCCCGGCGTGTAGCCGGAGGTCGCTTCCACCTTATGCGGATCGTCAAGGCGTCAGCCTATGCGGCGCTCCTCGGGCTGCTTGCACTGGTGGTCGCGGTCGCGGTCGCGGTCGCTTATTTGCCCAATTATTACGAGTTGAACCAAAGGGAGGACCACGGACACAAGATCCGGGTCCGCGCCGCCAACGGTCAGGTCCTGGTCTCGATCGGTCCGAGCTTCGGTCACTGGTTGCCCTACGAGCGAATTCCAGCGGAAATGCGCGCGGCGATGATCTCGACCGAGGACCGCCGCTTTCGCGGTCATCTCGGTGTCGACCCGATCGGCATCGCCCGCTCGCTCAAGGTCCGCGTCGAGACGGGTCGTTTCAGCCAGGGCGGCTCGACCATCACCCAGCAGCTCGCGCGCAACATCTTCCTGACCAACAGCCGCACTTTCGGGCGCAAGATCAAGGAAGCGATCCTGGCGCTGGCGATCGAGCGCAAGTTCACCAAGGACCAGATCCTCGAACTCTATCTCAACCGGGTTTACTTCGGTGGCGGCGCTTACGGCATCGATGCCGCCTCGCGCCGCTTTTTCGGTCACGGCGCGGACCGCTTGAGCCTCGGCGAGGCGGCGATCGTCGCGGGGCTGGTCAAGGCGCCCTCCAACTACTCGCCGACCGCCGATGTCGAGGCCGCGCGCGCGCGCTCCGACGTGGTCCTGCAGACGATGGTTCGGAATGGTTTCATCTCCTCCACCGTCGCCGCCGCCGCGGACCCCGCCCAGGTCCGGATCGTCCGCACGAGCAAGGAAAACAGCGTCCGTTATTTCACCGACTGGGCCTTGCCCCAGCTCGAAACGCTGATCGATGCGACCTCGGAACCGATCGACGTCTGGACCACGCTCGACCCCCGGATGCAGGCCGCCGCCGACCGCGCGATCGCCGCCGATACGCCCAAGGGTGCGCAGGGCGCGCTGGTCGCGATCGACCGCGACGGGGCAGTTCGGGCGATGGTCGGCGGCCGCGACTACGTCAGTTCGATCTACAACCGCGCGACCCAGGCGCAGCGCCAGCCGGGTTCGGCATTCAAGCTGTTCGTCTATCTCGCGGCGCTCGAATCGGGGATGAAGTCGACCGACACGATCGTTGACGAGCCGGTGACGATCGACGGCTGGACTCCGCGCAACTCAACCCGCACCAACCTTGGCCCGGTTAGCCTGCGCGAGGCCTTTTCGCGCTCGATCAACACCGTCAGCGCCAAGATCGGTGCCCAATTGGGGTTCGGGACCATCGCCGACATGGCGCGGCGCTTCGGGATTACCACCCCGATTTCAACTTTCCCCTCGATGGTGCTGGGGGCCAGCGACGTCCGCCTGCTCGACATGAC
>JANNDN010000063.1:0-1629 GCA_031387795.1 Sphingomonas sp. | reverse complement strand
CTGCTGAGTTTTTGGTCGGCGGCCATCCGGCCGCGGGGGTTCGAATCCTGCCGCCCCAGCCAGTTTTTCGCACGGGCCCGAACCTTCGGCCGAGTTGGTCCCTGACAGCTAGAAAGTCCGTTTTGGGGCAATAGTTTAGATCTCGCAAAGGATGGCCGACTAGGCTCGTGCGATGTCGTCCGGCCAGTGCGTATCCAGCGAGAAGTCGCGCGAATGGCGCCGCAAGGTGCTGGTCACCGCGCGCATTCGCTCGGCGGAGGGCTGGGCCGACGCGCGCATCCTCAATGTTTCCTCGCGCGGGCTGATGATCTGGACCGCTCAGCCCCCGGCGCTCGGACGCATGATCGAGTTCCGCCGCGGCGATCAGGTGTTCTTCGCCCGGGTGGTGTGGGAATGCGGCTCGCGCGCCGGGCTACGCTCGGGATCGATCCTCCCGGTTACCGACTTGATGTGCGTCAGCGAGAAGCTCGGCGACACGCCGCCCTTATGGGCTTCGGCGGCCGCTTCGGCCGACCGCCGACTCGAACCACGAAGAGATCGCGCAATCCACCGCCACCGCGCATCGGTGATGCAATATGCGGCGATCGCGATCGTCGCTGCGCTGGCCGCGTTCGGGCTCGGCTCGGCGGCGTTGGCGGCCCTCGGCCTGCCCCTCGAGCAGGTGCAACAAGCGATCCGCGGCTAGGGCCTCAGGCGGCATCCGCGGACTGGAGGTGGCGGGCGAGCGATCCGCTGCCACCGACTCGTTTGCCGCCGATATAGACCTGGGGGGTTTTCTCGACCCCCTCGCGCTCCATGAAGGCTTCGACTTCGTCGCGGGTGGCGAGGATATGCTCCTCGATCTCGAAGCCGGCCTCCTCGAGCAATTGCCGGGCGCGGACTCCGAAGGGACATTCGTGGTCGGGCAGGACCATGCGGTAGAGGATGGCGTGTTTGTCTGGCTGGGTCATTGCGGCTTAACTCGCAAGGCACGGCCAAGGTTGCGCCATCTCGCCGAGCGCTGGCAGGCACGCTATGCGCCTTGGCCATGAACCCAATTTACGAAGCGATGCCAGTCAGCGTGTTCGCGCGCATGTCGGAGCTTGCCGCCCGCCACGGCGCGGTCAACCTTGGCCAGGGCTTTCCCGATTTCGGCTGGCCGCCGCAGGTGCTCGAGGCGGCGGCGAGCGCGCTGCTGACCGGATCCAATCAATATGCGCCGTCGCGCGGGCTGCCGGCGCTGCGCGAAGCGGTCGCGGCGCATTACGGGCGCCATTATGGCGAGCGCTTCACCGCCGACAACGTCTGCGTCACCAGCGGCGCGACCGAGGCGCTCGGCGCCGCGATCCTGGCCACGGTGTCGCCCGGCGACGAGGTCATCATCCTGACGCCCGCCTATGACAGCTACGCGCCGATGGTCCGCCGCGGCGGCGCGGTGCCGGTCGAGGTCGCGCTGAAACCGCCGGGATGGCGCGTCGAACAGGCCGCGATCGAGGCCGCGGTCACGAGCCGCACCCGCGCCATCATCTTCAACAATCCGCACAATCCGGCGGGGCGCATTTTCGATGCCGGCGAGATGGAGGCGGTGGCGGCGGTCGCCCGCGCCCACGACCTCATCGTCATCGCCGACGAAGTGTGGGAGCATGTCAT
>JANNDN010000336.1:0-2018 GCA_031387795.1 Sphingomonas sp. | reverse complement strand
CTATTTCCTCACCGGGCCGTCGGGGGCGGGCAAGACATCGCTGCTCCAATTGCTCTATCTAGCGCGGCGGCCGACCCGCGGACGGATTCGCCTGTTCGACCAGGAACTGGCCGATGTCCCACGCGCCGGCCTCCCCGCGCTGCGCCGGCGGATCGGCGTGGTGTTCCAGGATTTCCGCCTCGTCCGACACCTTTCGGTGTTCGACAATGTCGCTCTGCCGCTGCGCATTTCGGGCGTCGAGGAAGACGAGATCGAGCGCACGGTCCGCGAAATGCTCGAATGGGCCGGGCTCGCCGAGCGCTCGGGCGCGCGCCCGGCGACGCTGTCGGGCGGCGAGCAGCAACGCGTGGCGATCGCGCGCGCGGTCATCAACCGGCCCGACCTGATCGTCGCCGACGAGCCGACCGGCAATGTCGATGCTGAGATGGCGCGGCGCCTGCTCCATCTGTTCACCGCGCTCAACCGGCTTGGCACGACTGTGCTAGTCGCCACCCACGATGTCGGGCTGATCAAGGCGACGCCGGGCGCGCAGTTGCTGAGGATCGAGGGCGGGACGCTGCTCGATCCGACCGGCGGCCTCCGCCATCCCCCGCGTCCGCTCGCGCCGATCGCGAAGAAGGGTGTGGAATGAGTTTCTGGCAGCAATCGGGGCTCGGGGACCGGCGCATCATCGGTGGCTCCACCTTGCGTTCGATCACCCCGTGGATCGTGGCGGTGATGAGCTTCACGATCCTGTTGGTCGCCGCCAGCGGCCTCGTGGTCGCCCAGGCGAGCGCCGCCCTCGGGCGGTCGATCGAGGGCCGGTACGCGCTCGAGATTCCAGGCGGCGGCGATGTCCAGGCGATCGCGGCCCGAATTCGCACTTTTCCCGGGGTTGGCGCTGTCGAACCGGTCAGCGAAATCGAAATGCGCGATACGCTCCGGCGCTGGCTGGGCAAAGCCGCCGACAGCCCCGACCTCCCCGTCCCGGCGCTGATCGACTTCGACTTGCGGCCAGGCGCCGACCCCACGGCCGTCGAGCGACTGATCGATCGCCTCATTCCGGCGGGGGAGCTAAGCTCGCACGGGGCAAGCGTCGCCCCGCTGGTCGATTCGCTGCGGCTTCTGCAATGGATCGCCTTGACGCTCGTCCTTCTGCTCGGGCTGGCGACGTCCGCAGCGGTCGTGCTGGCGGCACGCGGGGCGATGGACACCAACCGCCCGACGGTCGAGGTGCTCCACGGCATCGGCGCGACCGATGAACAGATTACGCGGATGTTCCAGCGCCGGGTCGCCATCGAGACGCTGATCGGCGCGCTTGTCGGCGCCACGGTCGCGGCCACCGTTCTGGCGCTCGTCGCTGCCGGAACATGGTGGACCGGGGAGGCGGGGAGTGTCGGTCTGGCACCGACTGACTTCCTCCTGCTCGTGCTGCTCCCGTTCGCGCTGACCGGCGCCGCGACGCTGGCGGCGCGCGCCGCGATCCGCTCTATCCTGGCGACCGAATTATGATCTGGAGATTGGTCTCGACCTTGCTCCTTGGCTACGCGCTGGGGTTCGTCCTGTTCGCGTTCACGCTCGGCAAGCCCGCGGCCGGCGACATTGCGAAAACCGACGCCGGGATCGTCCTGACCGGGGGCGACGGCCGCATCGAACGCGGGGTTGCGGTGCTCGAACAAGGCAAGATCAAGCGCCTCCTCGTCGCTGGCGCCGACCCGTCGGTGGCCAAGCGCGACATCGCCCGGCGGGTCCCGGGAAGCGGGCGGCTGGTGCGCTGTTGCGTCGACCTCGGTTCGGAATCGGTCGACACCAGGTCCAACGCGTCGGAAGCCGAACGCTGGCTCGAGGACAACAAATTCCGCTCGTATCGCCTGATCACGAGCGACTGGCATATGCGCCGGGCCCGCTTCGAGTTCGAGCGGACGATCGGCGACGAGCGGGTGATGGTGGTCGACGCGGTCCGCACCGAACCCGGCCTGAGGACGATGTTCACCGAGTATAACAAATATATCTTCCGCCGCCTCGGCCTGCTGGTGGGT
>JANNDN010000312.1:0-2421 GCA_031387795.1 Sphingomonas sp. | reverse complement strand
CGCCTCGATCGCGCAGCCGGCGCGAAGCGCGCGTTCCGGATCGACCGCGAATAATCGCGCCCCGGCGATGGTGAGCAAGGGGCGAAGCCTTTTGCCGCCCCCGATCGCGGCATGCCGCATCGCTTCGTAAAGCGTATCGCGGCCGTCCCCCGGCGACTCCAGCAGTTCGACGAAAAACGCATCGACGTCCGCCGCCAGACGCGCGGATTCGGAGTGAAGTTCGGTCTCCAGCCCGTCGACCAGTTCAATCGGCATCAAACGGCTTCAGTCCGGTCGGCTGGCCGTCGCTGCCCAGCGCGATCTGCTCGATCCGCGCCTGCGCGTCCTTGAGCCGGGCCTCGCAATGCCGCTTGAGCCGCTCGCCTTCCTGATAAAGGCCGATCGACTGGTCGAGCGGCGCCTCGCCCTTTTCGAGCGTGCGGACGATTTCCTCGAGCCGCGCGAGCGCCGCCTCGAAGCTCAGCTGACCGATTTCGACCTGCTCTTCCATCACGATCGAGAATGACCCCGGCGCACCGTCAAATCAAGCGCCGCGCGGCGGTCAGGCCGGGGTGCTCTTGAACGGATCGCGGATTCCCGGGACGATCTCGTCCGCTGTATTGTCGACTTCGCCCGCGGCCAGCGCCTCGGCGTCGCGGACATTCTGTTCGCGTTCCTGGCGCAGCTCCTCGATCAGGCCGTCGCGGTCGCGGTCGAAGGTCAGGTCTTCGGCCGGCGGCGCTCCGGCGGCCTTGGCGGCCTTGGCCACCGCCGCGTCGAGCTCGCGCTGGCTGGTCAGTCCCAAAGTCACCGGATCCTTGGTGGCGATGTTGGCCATGTTCCAGTGGCTGCGGTCGCGGATCGCGCTGATCGTGGTCCGGGTGGTGCCGATGAGGCGGCTGATCTGGCCGTCGGTTACCTCGGGATGGTTCTTGATGATCCAATAAATGCCGTCGGGCTTGTCCTGGCGCTTGCTCACCGGGGTGTAGCGCGGGCCCTTGGTGCGGCGGACCGGGTCGGGCTCCTTGATCATCTTGAGCGAATAATTGGGGTCGCTCTGGCCCTTCTCGATTTCCTCGTGGTTGAGCTCGCCCGCGCGAATCGGGTCGCGCCCGGTCAGCTTGGTCGCCGCGGTGTCGTCGGCGATGGCCTGAATCTCGAGGATGTGGAGACCGCAGAATTCGGCGATCTGCTCGAAGGTGAGCGATGAGTTCTCGACCAGCCAGGCGGCGGTCGCATGGGGCATCAGGGGCTGGGCCACTGCATTTCTCCGGTTGGAAATGAATCGGGCCGCCCCTTCCGGAGCGGCCGCGTTGCAGGGGATGTAGCGCCGGGCGCCTTATTCGGCAACCGAAAGCACGATCTTGCCGACATGCTCGCCCGATTCCATGTGGGCGTGGGCGGCGGCGGCCTCGGCCAGCGGAAAGACGCGATCGATGACGGGCTTCAATCGCCCGCTCGCGGCATAGGGCCAGACGGTGCCGGCGATTTCGTCGGTAACCATCGTCTTGAATTCGAGGTTGCGCGGGCGCAGCGTCGAGCCGGTGAGGATCAGCCGCCGCCGCATGATCTCGAAGATCGGGACTTCGGCGCTCGCCCCGCGCTGCACCGCGATCGAGACGTGGCGCCCCTCGTCGGCGAGGCACGAGAGGTTGCGCGGCAGATAATCGCCGCCGACCATGTCCATGACCACATCGACCCCGCGACTCGCGGTGGCGCGGTGGACTTCCTCGACGAAATCCTGGGTCCGGTAATTGATTGCGGCGGTTGCTCCCAGCGCCAGCGCGCGGGCGCATTTCTCGTCGCTTCCGCAGGTCACGATGATCTTGAGCCCGAACAGCCCCGCGAGCGCGATCGCCATCGTCCCGATGCCGCTGGTTCCGCCGTGGACCAGCACCCAGTCGCCGTCGGCGGCGAACCCCCGCTCGAACAAATTGATCCACACGGTGAACAAAGTTTCGGGGATCGCCGCGGCCTCGATCATAGTCAGTGCCTCGGGGACCGGCAGGCAGGTGCCCGTCGGCGCGATGCAAAATTGCGCATAGCCGCCGCCCGCGACCAGGGCGCAGACATTCTGGCCGATAAGCGCCTCTGCCCCGGCGCCGGCAGCGACGACTTCGCCCGCAATCTCCAATCCCAGCACGTCGCTGGCGCCCGGCGGTGGCGGATAATGGCCGCTGCGCTGGAGCATGTCGGGGCGGTTGATGCCCGCCGCGGCAACCCGCACCAGTACCTCGCCGGCGCCCGGTTCGGGCAGCGGCCGCTCGACCAGTGCAAGCCCGCCCGAGCCATCGGCCACGATAGCGGTCATCTTGGAGGGGAACGAGGCGGCCATGACCGCCAACTTATTGACTTGGGTCCCGCATCGGTCAACTTGGCCCGCGATGGACCTCGACGACCTCTTCCCATCGAAACCCGGCGACCCGCTGGTCGAGCTCGGCC
>JANNDN010000297.1:0-15233 GCA_031387795.1 Sphingomonas sp. | reverse complement strand
CCTTCGTGCTCGAAAGCGGCGAGTGGCCCGAGCTTCGCTGGCCCGCGGATAGCTATGTCGAGGGGTCGGATCAGCACCGCGGCTGGTTCCAGTCGAGCTTGCTCGAAAGCTGCGGGACGCGCGGGCGGGCGCCCTACGGCACGCTCATCACCCACGGCTTCACCATGGATTCGAAGGGCATGAAAATGTCCAAGAGCCTGGGCAATACGGTCGATCCGTTAAAGGTCATGGAAACCTATGGCGCGGACATCATCCGGCTGTGGGCGCTGTCGGTCGATTTCACCGAGGATCACCGCATCGGCGAGGAGATCCTGAAGGGCGTCAGCGACCAGTATCGCAAGCTCCGCAACACCTTCCGCTATCTGCTCGGCGCGCTCGACGGGGTCGGCGAGGAGGAACGGCGCGATGATGTGGCGGATTTCCCCGAGCTCGAGCGTTATATGCTGCCGCTGCTGGCCAAGCTCGACGCGCAGCTCAGGACCGCGGTCGCGGATTTCGACTTCAATACCTACGTCCGGGCGCTGACCGACTTCTGCAACGAGGATTTGTCGGCCTTTTACTTCGATATCCGCAAGGACTGCCTCTATTGCGACGCGGCGGACGATCCCAAGCGCCGCGCCTATCGCACCGTGCTCGACACCTTGTTCCACGCGCTCGTGCGGTGGATGGCGCCGGTGCTGGTGTTCACGACCGAGGAAGTGTGGGGAACGCGGTTCCCGGATGCGGGGTCGGTGCATTTGCTCGAGTGGCCCGAGGTGCCGGCCGGCGAAGCGGATGATCGCAAGTGGAGCGAGTTGCGCAACCTGCGCGCGCTGGTCACCGAAGCGATCGAACCACTTCGTCGCGACAAGGTGCTCGGCTCATCGCTCGAAGCCGAAGTCACCGTCCCGGCCCATGAGGGCGACATAAATCTCGCCGAGCTGTTCATCACCTCGACAGTCCGGACCGGCGATTGGGCGGTGGTGAAGACGAGCAAACTCAAATGCGGCCGGTGCTGGCGCCACCTGCCCGAAGTCACCGAGGACGGGGCTTTGTGCGATCGGTGCGAGGGGGTGGTGAATGACTAGGCGCACCTTTGGCTTCGCCATCGCCGCGGCGGTGTTCCTCGCCGACCAGCTGCTCAAATGGGTCGTGACCGGCCCACTCGGCATCGACCGGATCGGCGAACAGCTGGTGCTGCTGCCGATCTTCAACCTCACTTACACGCAGAATTTCGGCATCTCGCTCGGCCTGATGCAGGCGACCAGCGAGGGCGGGCGCTGGGCGCTGGTGGCGCTGACCGGAGTGATCGCACTCGGCGTCGCTTTCTGGATCGGACGCGAAAAGCTGCGCTGGGACCAGGCCGCGCTCGGTATGGTGCTGGGCGGGGCGCTGGGCAATATCGTCGACCGCGTGCGGCTGGGCTATGTCATCGATTTCCTCGACCTCCACTTCGGCGAGTTTCGCCCGTTCTTCATTTTCAATATCGCCGACGCCGCGATCAGCATCGCGGTCGTCATCTTGTTGCTGCGCGCGTTCCTGACCGGTAAGGACCAAGCGAAGGGCGCGAAGCCCAGGGAGACCACCGACCATGCGTAAGACTTTGATCCTCGTCCTCATCGGTGCGACCGTCGCGACCAGCGCGTGCAATTTGGTGCGCCGCAAGGGGGGCGAGGAATTCGCCGTCGCCAAGAGCGCACCGCTGGTGGTACCGCCCGATTTCGGCCTTGCCCCGCCGATCACCGGGGCGAACGGGATTTCGGCTGGCGACGCTCAGCAGCAGGCGATCGACACTCTGTTCGGCGGTCCGGCGCCGCGGACGAGCATCGAGCGCAGCATGCTCGACAGCGCCGGCGCGAGTATCGCCAAGGTCGGCATCCGCTCGACCGTGTGGGACCCCGACACGCGCATCATCGACAAGGGCGAGGCGACCATGCAATTGCTCGCCGCTCCGCCTTCGAACAGCGACGTCGCAACCGCGCACATCGGCCAGTAATCCACCAGCAGGAACCCGCCTAAACCGATGGAAGAACCAAACCTGTCGAGCCGCCTGGTCGATATCGAATCGATGCTCGAGCGTTCGCGCCGCCGCTTCGAGGAGGGCGTGAAGCTCGTCGAGGAGGCCCACAAGCAGCTCAGCGAAATCCAGCAGGCACTGATCGGCAGCCCGCGCTCAATGTCCCCCGAGGACAGCGAGGAAGCGGCGTCGAAGCTTCTCACCAGCCTCAAGGCGAGCGGCGGGGAGATGCCCGAGACTTTGTGCGGCGGACGGCTTGGCGTGGACCAGGTCCAGCGCCTGATCCGCGTCGACGGCCACCCGATCGGGATCACCGAAATGGAATATCGGGTGCTCGAGCTGCTCGCCTTCGCGCGCAACAACGTCGTCACCCGGCAGATGCTGCTCAAGCACCTCTATCGCCGCTCGGACGATCAGCCGCAGCCCAAAATCATCGACGTCTTCATCTCCAAGCTGCGCAAGAAGCTGCGCAGCGCCAGCGGGGGCGCCGAATTCGTCGAGACGATTCCCCAGCGCGGGTGGATCCTGCGCGACATCGAGGCGAGCCCGGCGGCGTAGGCTTGCGCGGATTCACCTTTTCCTAACCGTGCCGGCATATTGCGGACGGATGCACCGCCGACACGCCCATCCCGCCCCTCGCCCCGCCGCTTATCACGACGCGGTGAGCAGGCTCGCGGCGGCGCGGCATCAGCTCCGGCTTGCTGATCCCCATGGCGGCGGGCCAGCCTCTGACCTCGACTCGCGAAACGGCGCCATCCTCGGTGCGGCGATCGCCGGGCTCGATGCCCTGGCCGCAGTCCGCGAGCAGGCGCCCGCGGCCGAGGCGAGCCTCGAAATGGTCGACCAGATCCGCCGCGAGTTGGCCGAGATTTCCGGCCTGGTGATCGGCTAGACCCGCCGCGCGGGTCCAATCTCCTTGGGCGTTGCAGGATCGGCGCCCCATTCGCTCCAGCTGCCGTCGTAAAGCTTGCCCCCGGCCCCGCCGATCCGCCGCGCGGCGAGCAGCAGGCTGTTGGCGGTAACCCCCGAACCGCAGCTGGCGATGAACGGCCGCGCCGGATCGATCCCCGCTTCGGCGCACAGAGCGCGAATGTCCGTGGGATCGCGGAAGGTGCCGTCGTCGCGATAGAGCGCGCTCATCGGCAGGCAGCGGGCGCCGGGGATGTGGCCCGAAGCGACGTGCGGGCGGGGGTCGGTCTCTTCGCCGGTGAAGCGTTTTGTGCTGCGCGCGTCGACGATCTCGAGGTCGGTGCCGGCGAGGATGTCGGCTTTACTGACCACTTCGCCAGCTTTCTCCGCCGCTTCGAAGCGGCGCCCCGGGCGCGCCTGCGCCTCGCCGCTCTCGACCGGCCGCCCTTCGGCGAGCCACTTGCCGAGCCCCCCATCGAGCACCGCGACCTGCGTGGCGCCGAAATGGCGGAACATGAACCAGCCGCGCGCCGCGGTCCTGAGCGGGCTGTTGTCGTAGACGACGATCCGCTCGTCGCGGCCGACCTCGAGCCGCTCCATCGCTTCCCCGAACGCTTCCGCGGCTGGCAACATGTGCGGCGCAGGGTGCGATTTGTCGGCGACCTCGGCGATGTCGAGGAAGCGTGCGCCGGGAATATGCGCCGCCAGGAACTCCGCTTTGGCGTCGCGCGGGGTGGTGGGCAGGAAAGCGGTGCAGTCGACGATCGCAAGGTCGTCCGCGCCGAGCTGCTGCGCCAGCCATTCGGTCGAAACAAAATCATCCATCGCTCGAGTATAAGGTCGCTGGCGCGAAGCTTCCACTGCCCGCTCTTCCTGAGTAGGGACTGAGTAAGCGGAGCGCAGCGAAGGCCCCATACGCCGTTTCGACTTCGCTCAACGGCTACTCAGGATGAGCGGATCAGTGGCGGACTTAACCCATCTCGGCAAACCCAGCAGCCTGCCGGCCTCGCCCGAAGAAGCGGTGCTCGATTACGTCGCCAATCCGCGGCCCGAAGCGCTGTATCTGGTGCGGTTCGCGGCGCCCGAGTTCACGTCGCTGTGCCCGGTCACCGGCCAGCCCGATTTCGCCCATCTGGTGATCGATTATGCTCCGGCCAGGACGATCGTTGAATCGAAGAGCCTCAAACTGTTCCTCGGGTCTTTCCGCAATCATGCCGGTTTCCATGAGGACGTGACCGTCGGGATCGGGCAGCGCCTGACCGCCGAGATGAAGCCGCAATGGCTGCGCATCGGCGGCTATTGGTATCCGCGCGGCGGGATTCCGATCGACGTCTTCTGGCAATCGGGCGCGCCGCCGTCGGAGCTATGGCTGCCCGACCAGGGCGTCGAGCCATATCGTGGCCGCGGATAGGATCGCCGTCCTTGGCGCTGGCTCGGTGGGTTGCTTCATCGGCGGCGCCTGGCAGGCCGCGGGACTGCCAATTACGTTTATCGGCCGGTCGCGGATCGCCGCGGACATCCGCGAGCATGGCCTGACGATCAGCGACTATAGCGGCTGGAAGATGCACCTCGCGCCGGGGGAGGTCGACTATCGGACGAGTCCGGAGCGGTTGAGCGAGGCCAATGTCATCGCCTTGTGCGTCAAAAGCGGGTCGACCCGCGATTCCGCCCAGGAGGTCGCGCGGTACGGCCGCGACGGCGCTCTGGTCATCAGCATCCAGAACGGAATCAGCAACGTCGAGGTGCTGGAACAGGTGCTTGGCGGGCGATTTGAAGTCGCCCGCGGAATGGTGCCGTACAATTGCGCCTATCTGGGCGAGGGACGAATCCACAAGGGCGTCGCCGGCACCAGGCTCTCGACCGAGAATCGCGCCAGCACGCGCGCGCTGGCGGAACGAATTGGCGAGGGACCGGCCGCGCTCGACCTGTCCGACGACATGCTCGGGATCGCCTGGGGCAAATTGCTCATCAACCTCAACAATGCGACGAATGCCTTGTCCGGCCGGCCATTGCTCGCCCAGGTTCGCGAACGCGATTACCGCAGGGTATTCGCCGCGGCGATGCGAGAAGGATTGGCAATCCTCGACCAGGCTAAAATCCGCCCGGCGAAGATTGGCGACGTCGGGCCGCGATTGATGCCTTGGATTATCAATTCGCCAGACTGGCTGTTCAATCACTATTTCATCAAGTCATGGAAGATCGACGACAAGGCGCGCTCGTCAATGTCGGACGATCTCGTCCATGGCCGCAAGACCGAGGTCGATTATATCAACGGCGAGATCGTCCGGCTGGCGGAATCGCTCGGCCGTGACGCGCCCATCAACCGGCGCATCGTCGCGCTGGTCCGCAAGGCCGAAAGCGGGGCGGCGCCGCTCGGACCCGCGGAACTCGCGCGCGCAGTGCTAGGCCGTCGCTGACCCCGCGACCGCGGCTTCGCGCTTGGTCCAGGCATAGAAGCCGAGCACGATCCCGGTGAAGGCGAGGATGCTGAGCGGCACCGCCCACGCATTTCCCTCGGTCAGCGCGAGCGGCGCGTCGAGGCCCGTGCCGGCAACCAGTCCCGCGAAGACCACTCCGGCCAGGCTCTCCCCGACGATCAGGCCGGTGGCGAGAAGAACGCCCATCCGGGTCGCGAACTCGGGGTTCGGCTGGCGCGCCGCCCATTTGTCGTAAAAGTGCCCGAGCAACGCGCCGACCGGGATGAGCAGGGTCAGCGCCATGGGAAGATAGATGCCCATGCCGACCGCAAGCGGCGGAAGCGAGCCCCGCTTGGCCTTCTTGAGCAACTCATCGATGATCACGACAACACCCCCGATCCCGGCCCCGAGGCCGATCAGACCCCAGTCGAGATTACCGCCGAGAACGCCTTGGGCGATGGCCGAGATCAACGCCGCTTGCGGCGCGGCGAGCGAGTTGGCGGTTGCCCCGGGGGCACCCTGGAAGCCGAACGCGGCGTTGAGCAGGTCGAGCACGGGCGGGATGATCAGCGCACCGAACACGACGCCGATCACCAAAGCGACCTGTTGCCGCCACGGCGTCGCTTCGACCAGCTGCCCGGTTTTTAAATCCTGGAGGTTGTTATTGGCGATGGTGGCAATGCCGAAAATCACCGCCGTCACGAACAAGGCAAAGGCGACCAGCGACTTGGACGCGTCCCCGGTGACACCGGGGAAAAGCGCGGCAAGGATCAAAGCGATCCCGAGCACCGCAAGAATGCCGACGCCCGACACTGGGCTGTTCGACGCACCGATCAGCCCGGCCATGTAGCCGGTGACCGCGGCGATGACGACGCCCGCGACAAGGATGTAAAGGAGGCTGGCGATGAGTGCCCCGGTCGGATTCGAGGCAATCGGGTCAGTCCCGGCGAAAGCCCACAGCAGCATCGCGATCGGGATCATCGAGACGAGGATGGAGAAGCCGACGATGCCGATCGGAATGTCGCGCTCGGTCAGCGGAAGCTCATCGCCCTTGCCGGCTTTGCGCGCGCGGCTGGCGGCGAGTGCGTCGGTCACGCCCCGGATGATCGGGCCGATGATCTTGAGCAAGGTCCAGATGGCGGCGACTCCGATCGTCCCGGCGCCAATGAACCGCACCTTGTTGCGGAACACGTCGTTGACGAAGGTGCCGAGGTCGATGCCCGAAGCCATCGGCGTCAGCGCCGTATAGTGCGGGACCAGATAGGCCCAGCTGATCAGCAGGCCGACGAACATCGCGATGCCGACGGACAGGCCGACGAGATGGCCGACACCGATGAGCAGCATCGACAAGGTTGTCGAGGCCGCGGTCGCCCCGGCGCCGACCTTGAAGGCCTTGGCGACATCGGCGACCAGGAAGCGCGTCTGGGCGAGAAAATAGAAAGCGGCCGAGGCGATCGAACTCCACACGATCATCATTAGGCCGCGCCGATTCTCCTCGTCGCCGCCAATTCCGGAGCCGACCTTCAGCACTTCGGCCGCCGCGACCCCTTCGGGGAACGGGAGGTCGGTCCCGGTCACCAGCGCCCGGCGCAGCGGGACCGAGTACATCACCCCCAAAATACCGCCGATACCGATCACCCCGACGCTCAGCCAATATGGAAAGCCGGTCCACCAACCGACCATGATCAGACCCGGAAGGACGAACACGATCGCCGACAGCGTCCCCGCGGCCGAGGCGATGGTCTGAACGATATTATTTTCCTGGATCGTCGAATCCTTGAACGATCGAAGCACCGCCATCGAAATCACCGCGGCTGGAATCGAGGTCGCGACGGTCAGTCCGATCTTGAGGCCCGCATAGACGTTGGCGGCGGTCAGGATGAGCGTCAGGATGGCGCCCAGGACGATCCCGCGGAAGGTCAATTCCTTGACCGTGGCCGAACCTCTGACGGCAGGTGAGCTTGCCATGATCAATTCCCTCGTTCGTCTTGAAAGGTCAGGCGCAATCGCTCGCCGGTGCCGGAGTCGAGTGGCGGCGAACCGCCTGCCAGCGGCCGTCTTCGTGCACCCAGACATCGGTCAGCATCACGCAATCCTCGATTACCCGGCCGAGATATTTGAGCCGCCATTTGGCCTGGATCGTGCCGATCATCACATTTTCGAAGATCGACGCGTCGCGGACATCGAGATCGATCGCCACCACGTCGCGGCGCTGGACCGCATCGAGCCATTCTTCGCGGCCCATCTGGAACGGCCCGGTCTGCCTGGTCCCGATGAGCACGAAGTCGGGGTGGACAAGCTCGCCCAGCCGATCGAGATCGCGGCTGCACAAGGCATCGCACCATTGCCGTTCGAGCGCCTCGATCACCTGGCAATTCTTGTCCGCCATTCACTCCCCCGGAGCTGAAGGTGGCCCCACCCGATTCAGCCGGATGCTCGTCTCATAGCGATTGAGAAGCAAGCCCTGAGCGCTGACCGCCAGCGGCTCCGAAACGAAGCGCGCCTGGCCGAGGTCGTTGCGGAGGAAGCGGACGGTGAGCCGGTGACCGCGCTCGCCGGTGAGCGGCAGCGGGACTCCCGGATCGCCATAGACGGGAATGAGCGGCCGGATTGCGGTGACGCGCGCGCCGCCGGTATCGACTTTGCCGCTGTCGTCGGGCGTGGCCCGCACCAGCTCGGCGGTACCGTCGACCTGGAGGAGGAGCTTGAGCGGGCCGCCCCAGTCGAATCCAGGGTTCTCGAACTCGACCCACAGTTCCCCCGCCGGCGCCGGCATGTCGCGGACGATGGCAAAGGATGGGGCGGCCGGCATCGGATCGCTGGTCAGGCGGACCGTCGCGCCGTCGGACTTCCACTTGCCTTCGCCGGTTTCCGAGACCGCGCCATAATCGAGCACGTAGCGAAAGGTGCCGTTCGCTCGAAGCTCGAGCGCGGCGGCGACCTCCATCTGGCTAGAGCGATAAAAACCCGCCTGGGCCGAGGCAGGGGCGAGCGCGACCAGCAGCGGCGCCAGCATTAGCATCACCGGCTCTTGAACAGCCCGCCGAGGATCCCGCGGAGAATCTGATTGCCGATCTGCCGGCCGACCGAACTGGCGGCGGCGCGGGTGGCGGAGGTGACGATCTTGTCGGTCATGGTCGGCTTGGCGGCCTCGCGCTGGACCCGTGCAGCCTCGCGCTCGGCCTCGCGCTTTTGCTGGCTTTCGAGCCGGACTTGCGCGGCGGTCGCCCGCGCCTGCTCCTTGGCCAGCCGCGCATCCTCGACCGCCTTTCGGGCGGCATCCTTCTCGGCCTCGGTGTTCGCCTTCTCGACCGCTGCTGCGGCGGCGGCCTCGTCGGTCTTGGCCTTGAGAATTTCCTCGGCACTCTCGCGGTCGAGTATCGTGTCATAGCGGTCGCCAATCGCATCGGTCGACTGGATGATCCGTCGCTCCTCGGCGGTCAGCGGGCCGACCCGGCTGGCGGGCGCCTTGATCAGGATGCGCTGGACCGGCGACGGTGCGCCATCAGGCTGGAGCAGCGACACCAGGGCCTCGCCGATCTTGAGTTCGGTGATCGCCCGCTCGACGTCGATCGCGGGGTTGATCCGGAAGGTGTCGGCGGCGGCCTTGATCGCGCGCTGGTCGCGCGGGGTGAAGGCGTTGAGCTTGTGCTGGATGCGGTTGTTGAGCTGCGCCGCGACCTTGTCGGGGATGTCGATCGGGTTCTGGGTGATGAAATAGATGCCGACGCCCTTCGAGCGGATCAGGCGCACGACCTGCTCGACCTTTTCGAGCAGGCCCGGGGGCGCGTCCTCGAACAGCAGATGCGCCTCGTCGAAGAAGAAGCACAGCACCGGCTTGTCGGGGTCGCCGATCTCGGGAAGCTCCTCGAACAATTCCGAGAGCAACCACAGCAGGAAGGTGGCGTAGAGGCGCGGGCTCGCCATCAGGCGGTCGGCGGCGAGGATGTTGACGACTCCGCGGCCTTCACCGTCGGTGACGATGAAATCCTTGAGCTCGAGCGCGGGCTCGCCGAAGAAGCGGTCGCCGCCCTGGCTCCTCAATTGGAGCAGGGAGCGCTGGATCGAACCCACCGATTGTTTGCTGACATTGCCATATTCGAGCGTCAGGCGGTCGGCCTCCTCCCCGACATGGACCAGCAGTGCCTGGATATCGTCGAGATCGACCAATGGCAGCGCCTGTTCGTCCGCGACCTTGAACGCGATCGCCAGCACGCCTTCCTGAACCTCGTTGAGGTTCATCAGCCGCGACAGCAGCAGCGGACCCATTTCGGTGACGGTCGTGCGGACCGGGTGCCCCTGCTCCCCGAACAGGTCCCAGAACTGGACCGGGGTGTCGCGATAGGTCCAGCCCGGCATCGCGATCTCGGCCGCTCGCCCGGCGAAAATCTCGTGGCTCCTGGAGGTTGGCGACCCGGCCATGGCGAGGCCGGAGAGGTCGCCCTTCACGTCGGCGACGAAACAGGGAACGCCAGCGGCCGACAGGCCCTCGACCAACCCTTGCAGGGTGACGGTCTTGCCGGTTCCGGTGGCCCCAGCGATCAGTCCGTGGCGGTTGGCCCGCTTGAGCTCGAGCGATTGCGGATTGGTGCCGCCTGCTTCCGCGCCGATGAAAATGCCTTCGCCCACGCCCACCTCTGTCGCTGCCTGACCACCCCTTCGCGCAGGTGAAGGCGCGGCGCAAGCCCGGCGGAGCGCCGCAGCGCGCCGGCTAGCTAGCGGCGATATTGACCCCGATGAACTGCTCGGGCCCGCGTCCGCGGCGGACCAGCAACACAACTCCGGCGCGCCCGCCGCGGCGCGCTTGATCGACCAAAGCGACGATCTGCGCGGGGCTGGTCACCGCCTGGTTGTTGACCGACATGATGAGGTCGCCGCGCTGAAGTCCGCGCTCGGCGGCATCGCTGTTGGGGTCGACCGAGGTGACGATCACTCCGCGCGAGTCGGCGGGCAGGTTGCCGCGCGTGATGAGCTCGGGGGTCAGCGCGGTCAGGCCAAGGCCGAGCGCGGTCTGCGTTGCGGGCTGGCCGCCCGTCGGAGGACCGCCCGGCCCGTCGCCATCGGCGCCGCCGTTGATCCGCGCAAGCACGTCCTCGGTCGGCCGCTGCGCGACCGTCACGGTCACCGCCATGCGCTTGCCGCCGCGAACGATGTCGAGCGGAACCCGCGATCCGACCGGGACATTGGCGATCAGATAGGAGACGGTCTGTTCGGGGCTGACCAGCTGGCCATTGACCCGGAGGATGACGTCGCCCTGCTTGAGCCCCGCTTTGTCGGCCGGACCGCCGGCGACGACGGTGCGGACGATCTCGCCCGAATCCTTGGGCAGCCCGTATCCCGGGGCAAGCGTCTCATCGAGCGACTGGAGGCTGACGCCGAGATAGCCGCGTTGCGGCGCCTGGCCACGCATCAAAGCGTCGATCACCGGCTTGGCCGCCTCGGTCGGGATGGCGAGGCCGATCCCGACATTGGTGCCCGTCGGGCTGATCAGCGCGGCATTGATGCCGATGACATTGCCGTTCAGATCGAACATCGGGCCGCCCGAATTGCCCATGTTGATGGCAGCGTCGGTCTGGATGTAGCGGTCATAAGGGCCGACCCCGGTGATTCCGCGGTGGAGCGCGGAGATGATTCCCGCGGTGACCGTTCCGCCAAGGCCGTACGGGTTGCCGATCGCGAGCACCCAGTCGCCGACGCGGGCGCGGGTGCTGTCCCCCCAGCGCACGAACGGCAGGTTGCGGCCCTCGATCTTGAGCAATGCCAGATCGGAAGTCTCGTCGCGGCCGATGATTCGCGCCGGATATTCCTTGCGGTCGCTGGTGATGACGGTGACCGTGTCGACGACCCCGTTGCCGCCCGCGCCGCGAATGAGATGGTTGTTGGTGACGACATAGCCGTCGGCCGAAATGATGAAGCCCGAACCGAGCGAGCCGGTTTCGCGGGTGCGCGGCTGGCCTTGGCCAGGTCCGCCCGGCTGCTGCGGCTGCTGCTGTTGCTGCTGGCCATTGGGATCGAAGCGGCGGAAAAATTCCTCGAACGGATCGGCCTGGGCGCGGACCGGGACCCGCTGCTTGGTCGAGATGTTGACGACCGCGGGCTGCAATTGCGCGACGAGGTCGGCAAAGGACAACGGCGCGCCGACCCGTGGGGCAAGCGCCGTAGGAGCGTTCTGGGCGACCTGGGCGCCAGCCTGCCCGGTGCTGAGCGAGAATGCCGTGCCCCCGAGCAGCAGGGCCATCGCGACACCATAGGCATAGCGCACTGTTCCGGACTCCTTCGAGGTCATCGTTACTCCATCAATTAGCGTTTTACGCAAGGCCTTAATCGGCCGCCGCAATGAACCGTCATTGAACGGTCGGCTCAGCGACTGCGTCCAGAGAATTCCTTCAAATAGTCGTTTTCCGGCGACAGAATGACGGTTGTGCCGGCAACGCCCCCGCCCGGCGTCTGGCTGTCGCCGATAAAGGTCGTGCGATAGGACTGCATGGCACGGTAGAAATCATAGAATTGCGCGTCCTTGCCAAAGCTCGCGGCATAGGTCTGCGCGGCCTCGGCATCGGCCTCGGCGCGAATGATCTGCGCCCGCTTCGCGCCCTCGGCGCGGATCGAGCGGGCCTCCTGCTCGCGCGCGGTCCGCATTCGCGCGAAAGCCGAATCGAGCGGCGCTCCGTCGGGCAGATCGGTGCGCTTGATCCTGACGTCGATGATCTCGACCCCATATTCGCGCGCAATCTGGTTGAGCGAGTTTCGAACACTGTCCATCGCGCCCTGCCGCTCGGGGGTGAGCAGCGCCGCGAAGGTGCGCTTGCCAAGCTCGTTGCGGACTTCCGAGCCGAGGATCGGGCGCAACTGGTCGGCGAGCTGCGCCTCGCTCCGGGCGCGGATGAACATCAGCAACGGATCGACGATGCGATAACGGGCGAAGGCATCGACCTGGAGCCGGCGCTGGTCGGTCGAGAGCACCTGCTGACGCTGCATGTCGATGTCGAGCACGCGCTTGTCGATCCACACCATGTCCTCGGCAAACGGGATCCGCCAGCTGATCCCGGCGCCGGCGCTGCCGATCGGGAGCCCGGATTCGTAGCGGTTGAGGATCCTCACCGGCTTGCCGAAGCGCACGACCACCGCCTGCTTGGTTTCGGGGACGACCGGGAAGCTCGCCACGACGATGAACAGCAGGAAGAAACCGGCGACCGCGGCGACGATTGGACGGCGGCGAAGGACTTCGATCATTGCCCGCCCCCTTGCGGTCGTTCCTTGGCGATCTGGGGCAGCGGCAGATAGGGGGTCACGCCGGGCGCCTCGACGATCGTCTTGTCGATCTTGGAGAGCACTTCCTCCATCGTCTCGTAATACATCCGCCGGCGGGTAACGTCGGGCGCGAGGCGGTACTGCTCATAGACCTTGTCGAACGCCGTCGCCTCGCCCTGCGCCTTCTGGCGCAGCTGGAGCGAATAAGCGTTGGCGTTGTTGATATAGGTCTGCGCGTCCTGCTGCGCGGCGGTAACCTGCTTGAATGCGTCATTGACCGGATCGGGCGGATCGGCCTGCTTGATCGCAATTCCCTGAATTGTAATCCCCGAGCGATAATGGTTGAGGATCTGCTGCATGGTGTCGGCCACCTGCAGCTCGATATCGGCACGGCGGTCGCCCATCGCTTCGTTCAAGGAAACCCGACTGATGACCGAGCGCATCGCGCTTTCGGCGACCTCGCTGATGGTGTTGTCGGGATCGGCGAGTTCGAACAGATAGAGTTCGGGGGAGCGGATATTCCACCGCACCGAATAAGCGATGTCGAGCAAATTCTGGTCGCCGGTGAGCATCAATTTGTCGCGATCGTTCGAGCCGAGGTCGATGCTGCGGATATTCTCGACGTCGATCTTCTCGACCCGGTCGACCGGCGACGGGAAGGTCAGGCTCACGCCCGGCCCAAGCGTCGCGACGTAGCGGCCGAAGCGGGTGACGACCCCGCGCTGCCCCGGCGAAATCGAATGGAACGACGTGACGACCAGCCACAGGATGAGGAAGCCGATCGCCCCCCACAGCAAATAGGGCCTGCCGGACCCGTCGCCGAGCCCGCCACCGCGGCCGCCGCCGCCACCGCCGAACTGGGCGCGGCCGCGGCGCAGGAGGTCCTCGAGCGAGGACATCGAGCGGCCGGTCGAATCGGTGAAGCCGGGGCTGCCGCCCCACGGTCCATTGTCCTCGGGCGCGGGGTCGGGGCGGGGCCGCGACGGCTTGCCACCGCCCTCGCCTCCGCTCGAGCCCCACGGGCCGCCTTTGTCGCTGAAAAGGCCGCGAAGTCGCCCGGCCCAGCCGATCACATTGCTCATTGCCTTCGTTTATAGGGACGCACCGCGACGAAAAGAAGTGGCAAGCTGCTTTTGGCTTTCTATGGGGCGGCATGGCCAGCGAAGAACAACTCATTCAATCCCTGCCCCACGCTGATCGGGTGCGGTCGCTGCGGATCAAAGGCGGCGTCGCGACAATCATCGCCGATGTCGGCGGGCTCGGAGCAAGCGAGCGCGACGCGCTAGAAGAGGAACTGCGTTCGGCCTTGCTCAAGATCGACGCGGTCGAGGAAGCGCGGATCGCGCTGACCGCGTCCGACCCCAAACGCACGGTGATTGCGGTCGGCAGCGGCAAGGGCGGTGTGGGCAAGTCGACCATCGCCGCCAACCTGGCGGTCGCGCTGGCGCGGTCGGGGCGCAAGGTCGGACTGATCGACGCCGATGTCTATGGACCGTCGCAGCCGACGCTGCTCGGCCAAGGGGGCTCGCCCGAAGCCAAGGACGAGCAGCTGATCCCCATCAAGGCCCACGGCATCCGCTTCCTCTCGCTCGGCAACCTCGTCAAGCCGGGACAGGCGCTGGCGTGGCGCGGGCCGATGGCAACCGGCGCGCTCGCGAAGCTGCTCGAGGCCGACTGGGGCGATTGCGAACTGATCATCGTCGACCTTCCGCCTGGCACCGGCGACATCCAGATCTCGCTGATCCAGAAATCCAAACCCGACGGCGCGGTGATCGTGTCGACCCCGCAAGACCTGTCGCTGATCGATGCGGAGCGAGCGGTCGATCTGTTCAACCGAGTCCAGGTGCCGGTCCTCGGCCTGATCGAGAATATGGCCGGATACGAATGCCCGCATTGCGGCGAGGAAAGCGAGCCGTTCGGGACTGGGGGTGCAGAGGCTGGCGCGAAGCGGATGCACATTCCGTTTCTGGGTCGGCTGCCATTGTCGCTGGCGATCCGGACCGCGTCGGATTCGGGCATTCCCCCCGCGCTCGACGAGGCCACTGGCACCGGGATGTTCGCGACAATCGCCGGCCGGATTCTCGAATCGCTGGAGAAAGTCCGCGGCTGAGGCATTGTCCTCCCCGAGATTGCGAGAGGATTGGATGTGCCGCTGACCCGTGACGAAGACATTGCCGAACTTCTGACCAGCGCGCGGACGATCGCGGTCGTCGGCGCTTCCGACCGGCCCGAGCGCGCGTCCTACGGCGTGATGCGCGCGCTTCAGGACCACGGTTATCGCGTCCTCCCGGTCAATCCCAACATCACCGGCGAGCACGTCCACGGCGAATTCGTGTGGCGCGAGCTATCGCAGATCGGCCTCCCGATCGACATCGTCGACATCTTCCGCCGCTCCGACGCCGCGGGCGAAGCGGTCGATCAGGCGATCGCCGTCGGCGCCAAGGCGGTGTGGCTGCAACTCGGAGTGATCGATGACGCCGCGGCCAAGCGCGCCGAAGCCGCCGGCCTCAAGGTGGTGATGGACCATTGCATCAAGATCGAGTTGCGACGGCTCGAAATCCCCCCACTCCCCTCTGAGGGAGAGGGAGGGGCCCGCCCGGCGTAGCCGGGTGGGAGGGTGAGGGGACGCCGACGAAGCCCCCTCACCCCGCTCGCCTTCG
>JANNDN010000068.1:0-3127 GCA_031387795.1 Sphingomonas sp. | reverse complement strand
CTCACTCCCGACGGCCTCCTGATCCTGGTCCGCCTTCGCTACGCTCCAGGATGGCGCCTCCCCGGTGGCGGGCGCGATTCCGGCGAAGATCACCGCGAGGCGACCCTGCGCGAACTCCGCGAGGAGATCGGGATGACCGGTCACGGCCGTGTTCGCCCGGTGCCGGGCCTCGGTTCGGTGATAATCGTCGAGGACGTCCTCTATCGCCCGCCGCGCTGGTCGTGGGAGGTCGAGGCGATCGTCGCGGCCGATCTCGCCGCGCTCCCCGACGATCTGTCGCCGCGAGCCGCACGCTGGATCGAGATCGCCGCCAGGCATAACTAGCCCGATGCACCGCCTGTTCGTCGCCATTCGCCCGCCCGAGTCCGTCCGCGATCGGCTGATCGACGCGATGGACGATGGCGCCGAACTCGGCTGGGTCAAGGACGACAATCTGCACCTCACCTTGCGCTTCATCGGCGAGGTCGAGCGCACTTTCGCCAATGACATCGCCGTCGCGCTCGGCCGTATCCGCGCCGCGCCATTCGCGCTCAGCCTGGCTGGCATCGGTCGCTTCGATCGCCGCCACGGGGGCGCATTGTGGGCCGGGGTCGAGCCCAAAGCGCCGGTCATGGCGCTCGCCGCCAAGGTCGAGCGCGCCTGCGTCCTGGCGGGTCTCGAGCCCGAACGCCGCACGTTTCACCCGCACATCACGATTGCTCGCTGGAACCGGCGCGGTGCGGCGTTCGTCGATTCACTGATTGCCCGCAATACCGGCCTAAGTTCCGATCCGTGGGAGGTCGACGCCTTCACTTTGTTCGAAAGCCATCTGTCGCGGCACGGCGCGCATTATGAGGAGGTCGAAAACTTTGCGCTGGGCTGATCCGCGAGCGCGGACCTACTGACCTTTATGGGTGGAAAGCGGACATTGGCCTGAAAGGAAATGTCAGGCCTCAGGCGGCGACGTAACCGCCGTCGATCATGTAGATCGATCCGTTGCAATAGGATGATGCGTCGCTGGCGAGGAAGGCGAGCAAGTGGGCGACCTCCTCGTCCGTGCCGTAGCGGCGCATCGCAATAGTAGCTTCGACACCAGCGCGTAGTGCCGGAGGATCGTCCGGCGCCAATTGGTTCTGCAAAGAATCCATCATCCGGTTGTCGATCGGGCCGGGTCCGACTGCGTTGACGCGAATGTTCGACGGACCGAGTTCGAGCGCGGCGGTTTTGACCAGGCCGTAAACGGCATGCTTGCTGGCGATGTAGGGCGCCATGGCCGGAAATCCGATCATCCCGGCGATCGACGACAAAGCTACAATCGATCCGCCGCCGCGCGCCTTGAGCGGCGCCACGCAATGCTTCATCGCCAGCCAGACGCCGGTGACGTTGGTCCGCATCGTGTCTTCGAATTCCTCGACCGACAGCGCCTCAATCGGCTTTAGCACGCCCTCGGTCCCGGCATTGGCGATGAGAATGTCGAGGCCGCCAAAGCGATCGAGGCTGGCGGCGACCGCCGCCGCCATACCGCGCTCGTCGGCCGCGTCGGAAATGCTGCCCGCCACTTCGCCATGGGCCTCCAGCCGGCTTTTGGTGGCAGCCAATTTATCGGCGGAGCGGGCGACCAGCATGACTTTTGCGCCGAGATCGAGGAACAATTTCGCAGTAGCTTCGCCGATGCCGCCGGTCGCGCCAGTGATGATCGCCACTTTGCCGTCGAGCCGTTGCTTGTTCGCCGCCTTGCTCATCACTGCCCCTACCGGAAATTTCAAGACGTCACGATTTACGACCGGGACGCGGCGACCCTAGCACGGGCGCGACCGCTGCAACACGAAATGCCATTTCCCCGGAATGTCGGCTGAGGGGCGGAGACAGACTCTACCCACTTCGTCCGCTCGGCTTGCGAATTGAAGGGCGGATCCGTGTCGACCCGCCCCTTGGGTTCTTAGTTGCCACGCTCCGGAGCCGGCGGCGGCGGCGGCGGCGGCGGAGCCGGGCAGGTTTCAGTTGCCAGGATCACCGACCCATCCGGGCAGGTCTGAGTCGCCGGCGGCGGCGGAGGCGGCGGTGCGATCACCGGCGGCGGAGGCGGAGGAGCCGCCCGGCCACCCAGCGGCAGCACGAACTTGAAGTTCGCAGCGTGGCTGGTGATGTCGCTATTATACTCGCCTTCGTAGCCGATCCTCAGATCCACCGGGCCCATCTTGCCGCCAACGCTGACGCCGGCGAGGAAGGTGCCCTTCTTCTGCGCTGCCGAGATGATGTCGAAGTCGCAATCGGCATCATTCAGGAACGACGCGTTGAAGTCGCTGCGCTTGGCTCCGAAGCGGTAGCGGTAGCCGAGGTTAACCTCGGGAACCACGCCGCCCATCTGGGTCGCCCACTTGACGCCCCCGGTGAGGAAGCTGTGCTTGGACTTGCCGCCATAGACGGTCAGATCGGCGCCGTTGCCACCCGTCTCCTGGAAGCTCTTCAGCTTGGCGTTGACATAATCGTAGTTGAGGTACGGCGTCAGCACCGAATTGCCGCCCATCCCGATGCGCATCCCGCCGTGGAGGCCGAACGTCCACATGTTGACGTCGGGATCCCCGCTCGGGCTGGCCGCGAAGTTGGCTCCCGGAGCAAGACCGGTGAAGTTGATATTGCGGCTCGAGTCGCCGTCATACCAGCTGTAGGTGGTCATCGCCTTCACATAGAAGGTGCCCGGATCGTAGACGCCGTAGGCGCCAACCTGGAGACCGTCGGCATCGGCATTGTCGCCGAACTGATTGTCGCGAACGTGGTTGGTGACATAGCCGATGGAACCACCGACGATGCCCGCGCCGCCGACCGTAACGTCGAGACCCACGACCGCCGAGACCCGCTTCGACTTGGCAGTGCCGGCTTCGATGTCGCCATCGGCCTTGCGCCACTGATAGTCGGCCTGGCCCCACAGATGGATCGGGGACGAAGCGCGGCACTCGAGCACCGAACCAGCCAGCGCCGGAACCTCGCAATCGGTCGCCTTGGCCAGGATGTCGTTATAGTGGACACCAAGGCTCGGGAACGACTGCAGGTAGTTGGCATAGACCGAACCACTGAGCTGGTTGAGCGCGATGTTGTAGTTCACCGCATTGGTGAACAGGAACAGATCGGCCAACAGATCGGCAATCCC
>JANNDN010000266.1:0-10019 GCA_031387795.1 Sphingomonas sp. | reverse complement strand
CGGTGGATCGCGGCGATCCCGATGCTCCGTGCGGTGACCGCGTCGATCGACGATTGGGCGGACGAACTCCACGGCGAGGACGGCGCCCGCCGCTTGTAGCGGCCAGGCGCGGGCCGTAAGCCCCCGCGCATGGCCGACATTCGTACCACGCTCGAGGAAATCGAGACCCCCGTCGAAACCCCGCAGCCGCCGGAGCACGGAACCGTGCGACGCGAGGATTATCGCCCGCCCGACTGGCTGGTGCCCGAGATCAAGCTCGACTTTGACCTCGCGGCGGAACGCACGGTCGTCAAAACCACGCTCAGCGTCGAGCGCAATGGCAACCACGATCGACCGCTCCGCCTCGACGGCGACGCGCTCGTGCTGATCTCGGTCCGCGTCGACGGCGAGGAAACCGCCCCACGCATGGACGGCGACACGCTCGTCCTCGACATCGCCGGCGACCGCGCAACGGTCGAGACCGAAGTTGCGATCGCGCCCGCCGCCAACAGCAAGCTGATGGGGCTCTACGCCTCGGGCGGGAACCTCGCGACGCAGTGCGAAGCCGAGGGTTTTCGCCGGATCACTGTCTTCCCCGACCGCCCCGACGTGCTGTCGCGTTACCACGTGCGGATGGAGGCCGACGCGGCGGCCTTCCCGGTGCAGCTGTCCAACGGCAAACCTGTCGCCAGCGGTCCGGGCGAGGGCGGGCGCCATTGGGCCGAGTGGGACGACCCCTTCCCCAAGCCCTGCTATTTGTTCGCGCTGGTCGCCGGCGACCTTGCCGCCAACCGCGATACCTTCACGACGATGAGCAAGCGGACGGTCGAACTCGCGATCTGGGTGCGCGAGGAGGACTTGCCCCGCACCGACCACGCCATGGCCAGCCTGAAGGCGGCGATGCGCTGGGACGAGGAGGTGTTCGGGCGCGAATATGACCTCGATTTGTTCAACATCGTCGCGGTCAGCGATTTCAACATGGGGGCGATGGAGAACAAGAGCCTCAACATCTTCAACACCGCCTACGTCCTCGCCGACGCCGAGACCGCGACCGACATGGATTTCGACAATATCGCGCGGGTCGTGGCGCACGAATATTTCCACAATTGGTCGGGCAATCGCGTGACCTGCCGCGACTGGTTCCAATTGAGCCTCAAGGAAGGCTTCACCGTTTACCGCGACCAGGAATTCTCCGCCGACATGGGCAGCCGCCCGGTCAAGCGGATCGAGGATGTGCGCGTGCTCCGCGCCGCGCAATTCCCCGAGGATTCGGGGCCGCTCGCGCACGCCGTGAGGCCCGATTCCTATCTCGAGATCACGAATTTTTACACCGCGACTATCTATAACAAGGGCGCCGAACTGATCCGCATGTTCGCGGCCTTGCTTGGTCCGGACAAGTTTCGCGCCGGCACCGACCTCTATTTCGAACGCCACGACGGCGAGGCCGCGACCTGCGACGATTTCGTGGCCGCGCTGGAAGATGCGAGCGGGGTCGATTTGCAGCCGTTCAAGATCTGGTACGCCCAGGCAGGAACGCCCAAGGTCCGCGCGCGGCTCGACCACGATCGCGCGGGCGGCACCGCCACGCTGCATCTGGAACAGCATATCGAGCCGACCCCGGGCCAGCCCGACAAAGCGGTCATGCCGATCCCGCTGAGGACCGCGCTGATCGGCGCGGAGAGCGGCGCGGAGATCGCGGCGGAGCGGCTGCTGGTGCTCGACCAGCCGAACATGCGTTTTGAATTCGACGGAATCGGCGAGATTCCGCTGCTATCGATCAACCGCGGTTTTTCGGCCCCCGTCATTGCCGAGGTCGAGCGCGGACCGGGCGAGCTTGAAGCGCTGGCGGCGACCGACAGCGACCCGTTCGCGCGCTACGAAGCGCTGCAGGAACTGATGCTGCGCGCGCTGGTGGCCGGATCAAGCGGCGCGCCGATGGCGCTCGAGCCGGTGGTCGAAGCGATCGCGGGCACGCTTCGCTCGAACAGCCTCGACGCCGCGTTCAAGGCCGATGCGATCCTCGCGCCGGTCGAGGCGCTGATCGCCGAGCGGCTCGAAATGATCGATCCCGACGCCATCCACGACGCTCGCGAGACGCTGCGGCAGGGGGTCGGATCGGCGCTGGCGGAAGAATTCGCGGCGGTCCACGCACAGCGCCACGCGGCCGGCGGCGATTTGTCGAGCGAGGCCAAGGGCGAGCGCCGGCTGCGCGCGGTCTCCTTGAGCTACATCGCCGCGGCCGACCCGGCGCGCGCCGCGAGGCTGGCCAAGGCGCAATATGACGGCGCCGACAATATGACCGAGCGGCAGGGCGCGCTCGGCGTGCTGGTCTCGCTCGACGGACCCGAGCGCGAGGCCGCGCTGGCCGATTTCCACGAGCGCTTCCGCGACAACCCGCTGGTGATCGACAAATGGTTCGCGCTGCAGGCCTCGGCGCAGCGCGGTTCGACGCCGGGCGACGTACTCGCGCTCGCCAACCATCCCGAATTCACCATCGCCAATCCCAACCGTTTGCGCGCTCTGGCGGGCGTGTTCGGGGGCAATCACTGGGCGTTCAACGCGGCGGACGGAAGCGGCTACGCCTTCCTCGCCGACACCATCATCGCCGCCGACAAGCTCATCCCGCAGGTCGCGGCGCGGCTGGTGCCGGTGTTCGGGCGGTGGCGGCGGATGGAGCCCGGCCGAAAGGCGCTGATGCAAGCAGCGCTGACACGGATCGTCGCCGCGCCGGGGCTGAGCAAGGACGTGTTCGAGCAGGCGAGCAAAAGCTTGGGGTGATCCTCCCGCCTTCGGGGAGGATTAGCCGCCCACCCATTTGGCGACGTCGAGCGCGACCGCGTTGGCGGCGCGGTTGAGCGCGGCGCCGACCGAGGGGCCGGAGCCGTCGGCGGGCTGGCTGGCGGTGAAGCGGCGGTTCTCGACCCGGGTTCCGCCTTCGGTCGAAAGCGTGGCGTCGTAGACCACGACCGCCTGACCGGTGGCGCTATCGTAGCCGAAGCGCTGCAGCTGGCTGGTGATCACCAATCCGGGATCGAGCGCCGACTGGCCCGAGTCGAGGACAACCCGGCTGGTGGTGCGGCGGATCGTCTCCTCGACCAGCGCCTGGAACAATTTGTCGGGCGTATCGACCCATTGCAGGCCGGTCACATATTGAATGTCGGTCGGGCCGAGCTGGACCGGCACGCGCACCGAGCGCAATTCCTTGGGCACCGAGGGGGTCGAGACGGTGACCGCCTGACCGGCATTGACGGTGCGCGTGGTCGCGCCCGGGTCCGCGGCTTCGGGGGTCAGGGTCTGCAGCGTCAACGGGGGCTTGCCGCCACCCATCAGCCCGCTCAGCGAACAGGCCGGGAGCATGAGCGCGAGCGCCGCGGGAGCGAGGAGTCGATACAGCGTCATTGACGTTTTCCTGGCTTGTAGTCGGGCAGTTTCTCCGGCCCCAAGGTGCCGCCGATGCCCTGTTGATTGACCCGCTCGGTCACCGAATTGAGCGATTGCGTGAGCTCGCGGAGGTCGCGAACCAGGCGATTGGCCTCGGGCAGCGTCGACTTGCTGAGGTTCTGCACTCCTGGCCGCGCGTCGCCGATCATCGCATTGAGATTTTCCGCTGCTGCCTGAACCGCGGCGATCGACTTGCGCAGGTCTTCGGCCGCGGGCCGCCCCTGTTCGTTGACCAGCCGGTTGGTGCTGTCCGAAAGCACCGCAATCCGCTGCGACGCGATCCCCGCCTGACGAACCGCGATGCGGGCGTCGGCGATGGCGTCGGCGAGGTCGGGCGCGCGCTCAGCAAGTACCGAGGTGGTCTTGTCGACATTCTCGAGAATGTCCGAGATCGCATTCTGGTTCTTGTCGCTGAGCAATTCGGTCAGCCGCTCGGTCAGGCGCTGGATGCGGTCGATCAGTTCCGGTGCGCTATTGAGGAGCGCGCCGAGCCCGCCCGAGGTGGCCGGCAGAACCGGGCAGCCCTGCGGACCGATCTGGGTGATCGGCGGGGCGCCCTTGATCGCGCCGTCGAGCTGGATTTCGCTGACCCCGGTGAAGCCGACGCCCTTGATCTGCGCGCTGGTGCCCTGAAGCACTGGCGTCTGCTCGTCGATTTCGATCCGCACCCACACGAATTCGGGGCGGCTGGGAAGCAGGCTGATCTGCTTGATCGCGCCCACCGGAACCCCGGAGAAGGTGACGTTCGAACCCTTGTTGAGGCCACCCACCCCTTGCGCGAAATAGATGTCGTAGCAGCGTGTCTGCTTGTTCGAGAGGCCCGCGAGCCAGACGATGAACAAGAGGACGCCGACGAGCAACGCCATCGTCACCGCACCCACCATCACATAATTGGACCGGGTCTCCATTAGGCTACCGCCCCCTCGTGCTCATAACTGGCCGCTGCATTGCGTCCCCGCGGCCCGTTGAAATACTCTTGTATCCAAGGATGATCCAAAGCCAATAGCTCGGGGATCGTCCCCACCCCAATCACGCGCTTCTCGGCAAGCACCGCAACCCGGTCGCAGATCGCGTGCAAGGTGTCGAGATCGTGGGTGATGAGGAAGACGGTGAGGCCGAGCCGCTCCTGCAGCGACAGGATCAATTGATCGAACGCCGCCGCCGCGATCGGGTCGAGCCCCGCGGTCGGCTCGTCGAGGAACAGCAGTTCGGGATCGAGCGCGAGCGCGCGGGCCACCCCGGCGCGCTTGATCATGCCCCCCGAAAGCTCGGACGGATATTTGGGCCCGGCGTCGGGTGGAAGCCCGCCCATGGCGATTTTGTACGACGCAATCTCGTCAAGCAGCGGGGGCAGGATGAACGGGAAATATTCGCGGATCGGGACTTCGACGTTCTCCGCCACGGTCAGCGTCGAAAACAATGCGCCGTTCTGAAACAATATGCCCCAGCGGCGGCGGATGTTCTTGGCCTCGTCCTCGCTGCGCCCGATCATATTCTCGCCGAGCACTTCGACGGTGCCCTCGGACGGCGTCTGCAGCCCGATGATCGAGCGCAGCAGCACCGACTTGCCGGTGCCCGACCCGCCGACCACGCCGAGAATCTCGCCGCGCTTCACATCGAGGTCGAGATTTTCGTGGATGACCTGATCGCCGAACGCGTTGCGCAGGCCGCGAATGGTAATGATTGGGGGAGCTTCGGCCATGCCTAGCGCCACCCGATCGAGCTGAAGAAGACGGCGAAGACCGCGTCGAGCACGATCACGAGGAAGATCGACTGGACCACCGCGGTGGTGGTGCGCGAGCCGACCTGCTCGCTGTCGCCCTCGACCAGCATTCCCTGGAAGCACCCCGCGAGCGCGATGATGAAGCCGAACACCGGCGCCTTGATCATCGCGATCCACAGGTCGGTCATCGGGATCACTTCCTGGAGCCGCTGGACATAGGTCAGCGGCGGAATATCGAGGCTCATCCAGACGAGCACGCCGCCGCCGAGCAGCGACATCAGGATCGCCCAGAAGCCGAGCAATGGCATCATGATGATGCAGGCGATCATCCGCGGCAGCACCAGGGCCTCGACCGGCGACACGCCGATCGTGCGCATGGCGTCAATTTCCTCGGTGATCTTCATCGTCCCGATTTGCGCGGCGAAGGACGATCCCGAGCGGCCGGCGACCATGATCGCGGTCATCAGCACGCCCAGCTCGCGGACCGTGATCCGTCCGATCAGGTTGATGGTGTAAATCTCGGCGCCGAACTGCTCGAGCTGGACCGCGCCCTGCTGACCGATGACGATGCCGATGAGGAAGCTCATCAGACCGATGATGCCGAGCGCGCGCACGCCGACGACGTCGAAGCGCTGGACCACGGCATTGAGGCGGAATTTCTTGGGCCGGCGGATGACCGCGGCGAAGGCGATCAGGACCGCGCCGAGGAAGCCGAGCAGCCCGAGAAAGGTACGGCCGATCTCGACCACCCACTCGCCCAGCTCGGTCAGCACGCGCGAAATGCCCGGCTTGTCCTCCGGGCGGACCTTCGCCGGGGCGTCGAACTGGCCGACCTCCTTGAGCAGGCTGGTCTCATCCCCGGTGGCGCCGATGACCTTGGCCTGGCGGTCGCGGACGGTGCGATAGACCAGCCACGCACCGACCGTATCCATGCGCTCGACCTGGCTGAGGTCGATCGTCAGCGGATCGGGCAGGCTGTCGATCTCGCGCTGCGTGGTGGCGGCGCGGGTGATCGTCAGCGCGCCGGCCACCCGGTACGTCGAGCCTTCGGAGCTGTCCCCCTCATCATGGTCGTTAACGGCCATCTCGCGAGTGTTGATGCGCGAAATGATAACGCGGAGCAAGCGGCTCGACGCCCGCCCCCTTCCGCACGCGGCACGGCCCCACTATTCGGGGAGCCGATGAGCGAGGAAAAGCTGCTGTTCGTGCCGGTTGGCGACAATCAGGCGCGGGCCTTCGGGATCGGCGCACGCGACCGCGCCTGCCGGCTGGCGACCAATGCCGGGCTGGAATGCGCCGACGCGGGAGTCGCTGGGCGCGCGGCGGTGCTTGCCAGCCTCGACTTCGCCTGGGACCCGGCATGGCTGAAGGCGATCGCGGCCCGGCCGGGCACCGTCCTCAGGCTCGGCGGAAAGCCGGTGCTGGCGCATGTCGCGGACGGAGGCGATGCGGCGGCCACCGCGCTGGCCGCCGGCCAGGTGCCGAAAGGGCTCGAAACGCTCGAAGCCGAAACCGCCGAGCTCAACAATGCCGAATTGCGCAAGCGCGACCGGCCGTTCGTCCTCCCGCTCGACCCCGCCGACCCCGAGCCGGTCGAGCGTGCCGCTTATGACGCCTCGTACAAGGGCGTGACCGACATTCTGACCTTGTACTTGTGGCGTCGGCCGGCCTTTTACCTGACGCGCTGGGCGGCGCGAGCAGGTCTGTCGCCCAATTTCATCACCAGCATCGGCGCATTGCTGTGCGTCGCCGCTTTCTATTTCTTCTGGGTCGGCGATTATTGGCTCGGCGTCGCAAGCGGCTTCACCTTCATGGTCCTCGATACTGTCGACGGAAAGCTGGCGCGCTGTACCGGTGCCTCCTCCAAATGGGGCAATGTCTTCGATCATGGCATCGACCTCGTCCACCCGCCCTTCTGGTGGTGGGCGTGGGCGCACGGGCTCGCCGCCTACGGAACCCCGCTCGAGCCGATCGAGACGAGCATGGTTTTGTGGGCGATCATCGGCGGCTATGTCCTGCAGCGGGTGATCGAGGGCGTGTTCATGCGCCGCTTCGGAATGATGCACATCCACGTGTGGGAGCGGTTCGACAGCCGCTTCCGGCTGGTCACCGCGCGGCGCAACCCGAACATGGTGATCCTCGTCGCCGCGCTGCTGGTGGCACGGCCCGATTGGGGGCTGATCCTGGTCGCGTTCTGGACGGTGATCAGCCTGATCGTCCACGCGATCCGCTACGCCCAGGCCAGCGAGCAAGCGGCGCGCGGAGTACCGATCCGCTCGTGGCTCGCGGGGTGAGCGTTACCGCTATCGTCCTCGCCGGGCAGCGGCCGGGGCGCGATCCGCTGGCCGTGCATTTCGGGATCGAGATGAAGGCGCTGGTGCCGCTGGCGGGGGAGCCGATGGTGCGCCGCCCGGTGCGGGCACTCGTCGCCAGTCCCGCAATCGGTCGGGTGATGGTTTTGGCGCAGCAGCGCGACCGGGTGGCCGTGGCGCTCGGAGCGATCGAGCGGGTCGAGGTCCGCGAATCGCGGGGTTCGATCGCCGAGACGATCCTCGCTTTGTGCGCCGACCCGGCGACTCCGTGGCCGCTACTCGTGACGACCGCGGACCACGCGCTGCTCGATCCGGCCATGGTCGCGGAGTTCGTCGGCAAAGCGACGGGTGCCGACATCGCGGTCGGAGTGGTCGAAAAATCGCTGCTCGAGCAGCGGCTGCCGCAGACCAAGCGGACGTGGATCGCGCTTGGCCGCGAGTCGGTCACCGGCGCCAATCTTTTCTGGCTCGCCACGCCCAGAGTGGCGCCCGCGGTCGAGCTGTGGCGCTCGGTCGAGCAGGACCGCAAGAAAGCGTGGCGGCTGATCGCCTTGCTTGGCCCCTTCTGGCTGGCGATGGCGGCGATGCGGATGGTCGCGCTCGACGATCTGGCGGCGCGGCTGGGGGTCAGGCTGGGCCTCAAGGTCCGCGCGGTGCGCCTCTCCGATCCGCTCGCGGGGGTCGATGTCGACAGCCTCGCCGACCATCAGCTGGTCGAGGCCATCATCGCGGGGCAGGTATGAGCGACCTCGCCATCTACGACATGGACCGGACGGTTACGCGCCACGCCACTTACACGCCGTTCCTGCTCCATTGCGCGATTCGGCGCGCGCCGTGGCGGCTGCTGTTCCTGCCGCTCGTCGCCGGCTCAATGCTGGCCTATCTGCTCAAGCTCATCGACCGCGGCAAGTTGAAGGAGATCAATCATCGCCTTTTGCTCGGCGGGAAGATCCACCCGCGCGACCTCAAACCGCTGGTCGACGGTTTTGCCGAGCGGCAGGTGGCGACGAACATCCGCCCCGGCGCGCTCAAGGCGATCGCCCGCGACCAGGCCGAGGGGCGCCGGCTGGTGCTCGCGACCGCCTCCTACACGCTGTACTCGCGCGCCATCGCCGAACGACTGGGGTTCGACGACGTCATCGGCACCGGCTCGATCATCGGCCTCGACGACCGCGTCCACGCTTTGATCGACGGCGAGAATTGCTACGGCCCCGCCAAGCGCCGGATGATCGCCGACTGGGTCGAGAAATCGGGTCTGACGGGGAAGCACGGCCACGTCCGCTTCTATTCCGACCACGTCTCCGACGCCCCGGCGTTCGAATGGGCCGACGAGGCAGTGGCTGTGAACCCGCACGGCAAGCTCCGACGAATGGCCGAGGCGCGGGGGTGGGCTATCGAGGATTGGGGTTAAGAGTTCCCCGGTCACACCTGCTCGAGCGCATTCGCGAAATCCGCGATCAGGTCGTCGGGGTCTTCGATGCCGATCGAGATCCGGATGAGGTTGTCGGTGATGCCGAGCGCTTGCTTGCGTTCCTCCGGGACCGAGAGATGGGTCATCGCGGCGGGGGCGCTGGCGAGGGTTTCGGTGCCGCCAAGGCTGACCGCAAGGTGGGCGATCTGGAGCGCGTCGAGGAAGCGGAAAGCCTCCGCCTCGCCGCCCTTCAGATAGAGCGAAAAGGTCGAGCCCGCGCCGAGGCAATGGCGATTATAGATGTCCGCCTGGCTCGATCCCTCCTCGAGGAAGCCGAGATAGCCGACCGTCTCAACCTTGGGATGGTCCTTGAGGAACGCACACACTTTCTCGGCATTCTCCCCGGCGCGGTTCATGCGCAATTCGAGCGTTTCGAGGCTGCGGAGCAGCATCCACGCGGTGTTGGGGTCGCAGATGCCGCCCATGACGTTGCGCATCATCCGCACCTTGTCGATCACCGCGCGGCTGCCGACCAGAGCGCCGGCGACGAGATCGCTGTGCCCGCCGACATATTTGGTCAGGCTGTACACTGTGATGTCCGCGCCCTGATCGAGCGGCTTGGCCCACAATGGCCCGAGGAAAGTATTGTCGATCGCGATCGGTGGTTTGTCGCCTGGAAACGCCGCGGCACGGGCGGCGTGGACCGCCTCGACATCGACCAAGGCGTTGGTCGGGTTGGCCGGGCTCTCGAGATAGATGAGCGAGACGGGGCCCTTGGCCTTGGCCGCGGCCATGACCTTGTCGATCTCAGCGCGCGAGGCGCCGGCGGGGAAGTCGACATAATGGATCCCGAACTGGCTCAGGATCTTGGCGATGATCGTCTCGGTCGCGGCATAGAGCGGGCCCGAGTGAACGATCACGTCGCCGGGGCGGACGAGCGCCAGGAAGAGGGTCGAGATTGCGGTCATCCCGCTGGAGAAAGTGAGCGCCGATTCGGCCGCTTCCCACAGCCGCAGCCGGTCCTCGAGGATTTCCTGATTGGGGCCGTTGAAGCGCGAATAGACGAGGCCCTCCGCGGTCCCGCCGCCGGGCCTTTTGCCGGTGATTCCCTCGAAGAAGCGCTTCCCGTCGGCGGCTTTCTCGAACACGAAGG
>JANNDN010000237.1:0-1923 GCA_031387795.1 Sphingomonas sp. | reverse complement strand
CAGCGTCGACAGCTATTTGCGGACCATCGCGCAGGTCCGCGCCGCGCGGCCCGACATCGCGCTCAGCGGCGACTTCATCGTCGGCTTTCCAGGCGAGACCGAGGAAGATTTCACCGCCACTCTGAATCTGGTTGACGTGGTGGGCTACGCATCGGCTTATTCGTTCAAATATAGCGCTCGCCCGGGAACCCCGGCGGCAAGGATGGAGGGGCAGATCACGCGCGAGGTCATGGAAGAGCGGCTGCAGCGGCTCCATGCGCGGATCAAGGCCCACCAGATTGCGTTCAATCAAACGACCATAGGGAAGGACACCCAAATCCTGATCGAGCGTAAAGGCCGTTTTGACGGCCAGATGATCGGCCGGTCGCCTTGGCTTCAGTCAGTCCATGTCGAAACCGCTGCCAGCGCCGGCACCCTCCTCGACGTAACCCTTCTCTCCGCGGGTCCCAACAGCATGGCCGGCGCCGAGCGCAAAAGGCGCGCCGCCTGATGGCCCGCAAACCCGATCTTCACGCCGTCCCCGATCCTGCCCGGCTCGAGGTCGAGTTCGAGCAGCCTTATCTGCTCGGACCCCTGTTCGGCGATTACGACCGCCATCTCATCACCATCGAGAACCGCCTCAACGTGCATATTTCGGCGCGCGGCAACCGCGTCCAGATCGAGGGCGAGGCCGACGATGCGGCGCGCGCCCGCGATGTCTTGATGGGCCTCTACAACCGGCTCGATCAGGGCGAGGATGTCGATGGCGAGACCGTCGCCGCGGTGCTCGGCATGGCTGCGCAGCCGCACCTCGACGGAATCATCTCGGAAGAAGTGGTGTCGCCGTCGCGGGTGATGATCCGCACGCGCAAGAAAACCATCGTCCCGCGCAGCCAAGTCCAAACCCAATATATGGAAGCGCTCGCCCGCGACGACATGATTTTCGCGCTTGGGCCGGCGGGCACCGGCAAGACCTATCTCGCGGTCGCGCAGGCGGTGTCGCAGCTGATTACCGGCTCGGTCGACCGGCTGATCCTGTCACGCCCCGCGGTCGAGGCGGGCGAGCGGCTGGGCTTCCTGCCGGGCGACATGAAGGAGAAGGTCGACCCCTATCTCCGTCCGCTCTACGACGCGCTCTACGACATGCTCCCGACCGAGCAGGTCGAGCGCCGCATTGCCTCGGGCGAGATCGAGATCGCGCCGATCGCGTTCATGCGCGGGCGGACGCTCAACGACGCCTTCATCATCCTCGACGAAGCGCAGAACACGACCCCGGCGCAGATGAAGATGTTCCTCACCCGCTTCGGGATGCGCGCGCGGATGGTCATCTGCGGCGACCCCAAGCAGATCGATCTGCCCATCGGCCACACCTCGGGCCTGGCCGACGCGATCGACAAGCTCGAAGGGATTGAAGGCACCGGCACCATTCGCTTCACCAGCGCCGATGTCGTCCGCCACCCGCTCGTCGGGCGCATCGTCCAGGCCTATGAGGGTCCGGACGCATGATGCTGGAAGTCGCCATCGACAATGACGGGGAATGGGACAGTAGCAGCCGCTGGGATGCGCTCGCCAGGAGCGCGGCCGAGGCGGCGATCGCCGAGAGCGCCTTCCCGCAATTGGGATCGACCCGGCGCTCGGTCGAGCTGTCGGTCCGGCTGACCGGCGACGACATTGTCCGCGCCCTCAACGCCCAATGGCGGGGCAAGGACCGGCCGACCAACGTCTTGTCCTTTCCAATGGCGGACTCGGCCGCGCTGTCCTCCGAAGGCGACGGCCCCGAGCTCCTGCTCGGCGACATCGTGCTCGCGCGCGGCGTGTGCGTCGCCGAAGCCGCCGACAAGGCGATCGCGGTCGAGGATCATGCCGCGCACCTGATCGTCCACGGCACGCTGCATTTGCTCGGCCACGACCATGAGGAGGAGGACGGCGCCGCCGACATGGAAG
>JANNDN010000231.1:0-5992 GCA_031387795.1 Sphingomonas sp. | reverse complement strand
GGCCTGGATCATGTTCATCGTCGCCACGGCCTCAGTCGTCCTTGCTCTCGGCGAGCGCGGCATCGCGCTGCTCGGCGATGTGCCACGGCACTTCGGCGTAAACGTCCTCGAACATGCTCTCGATATTGTCCTTGCCCTGTTGCGGGAGGGTGCCGAGCTTCTCCGACTCTTTTTGCGCCGCGCGGACCTCGGCGTCGCATTCGGCGGCGATCGCGGCGTGCCGCTCCTCGTCCCATTCTCCGAGTCCGATCAGATGCTGCTTCAAGCGCTCGACCGGATCGCCCAGCGGCCATGCCTTGGGTTCCTCCTTGGGACGATAGCCGGTCGGATCGTCGGAGGTCGAATGACCCTCGGCGCGATAGGTGAAGAATTCGATCAGCGCGGGCCCGGCGTTGGAGCGCGCACGGTCGGCGGCCCAGCGGGTCGCGGCATAGACCGCCAGCGCATCGTTGCCGTCGACTCGCAGGCACGCCATGCCATAGCCGATTGCGCGCTGGGCGAAGGTGGCGTGCTCGGCGCCGGCGATGCCGTTGAACGAGCTGATCGCCCATTGATTGTTGACCACCGCGAGGATCACCGGCGCCTGGTAAACGGTGGCGAAGGTCATCGCGTAGTGGAAGTCGCCTTCCGCGGTCGCGCCGTCGCCGATCCAGCCCATCGCGATGCGGCTGTCGCCCTTGATCGCGGATGCCATCGCCCAGCCCACCGCCTGCGGAAACTGGGTGCCGAGATTGCCCGAGATCGAGAAGAAGCCGAGCGCCTTGTCCGAATACATGATCGGCAGCTGGCGGCCCTTCATATGGTCGCCCGAGTTGGAATAGATCTGGTTCATCATCTTCACCAGCGGATAGCCGCGGGCGACGAGGATGCCCTGCTGGCGATAGGTGGGAAAATGGATGTCTTCGGGATCGAGCGCGAAGGTGGCGGGGATGGCGATCGCCTCCTCGCCCGTGCACTTCATGTAGAAGCTGGTCTTTCCCTGTCGCTGGGCGCGGTACATGCGGTCGTCGAAGACCCGTACCAGGACCATGTGGCGGAGCATCTGGCGCAGAGTGTCGGGGTCGAGCTTGGGGTCCCACGGGCCGACCGCGCGATGATCGTCGTCGAGCACCCGGACGAGCGCGGTGGCGAGCTTCTCCGTCTCCCTTGCCGGAGCATTGGAATCGGGGCGCGGGGCGGCACCTGCGGGCGGGATCGCGAGATTGGAAAAATCGGGCGCGTCGCCGGGGCGGAATTTGGGCTCGGGCACGTGCAGCGCCAATTTGGGCGCGTTGCGGCGCAATGCTGGGTCCTTGTCGCTCATGGCTGCGCGTCGCTTAATCGCGACTGGCCAAAGCGGCAACCTTGGCGGCGCTCAACCACGGGGAGTTGACCGCGCCCGCCGGTCGGTCGATCCTTGGGTCATGTTCAAAGCAACGCTCCTTCTTCCCTTCGTCGGCCTGCTGTTCGTAGCGGGCTGCGCCGTGTCGCAAGCCCCGGCGCCAACGGTCGCCAGCGTCGAGCCGATGACCATAGTCCCGACCATCTACGTCAGCCGCCACATGCGCAAAGGCGAGGGCGACGACCCCCCGCTCAGCGCGCAGGGATCGGCCGAGGCGGAGCGGCTTGCCGCCTTGCTCAGCGACAAGAGCATAAAGGCGATCTTCGTCACCCCGACGCGGCGCTCGCGCGAGACCGCGGCCCCGCTCGCGGCGGCGACCGGTGCTGCGGTCGAGACTTACGACCCGCGCGACAATGCGGCGCTGGCGCGGCGGGTCGCGGCGATTCCCGGATCGATCCTCATCGTCGGGCACAGCAACACCGTCCCCGAAATCGTCGCAGCGGTCGGCGGAAACCCGCCGGCGCCGATGAGCGAGGAAGATTTCGGCCGCTTGTTCGAGGTCGAGCGCGCGGGCGGGAAGACGGTCGAGAGCCGGATCTAGCCTTCAGTCTTCGTGACCGACCGCCTCGGTCGCGCCTTGGGTGAATGACATCCCCGCGCCCTGCTGGAACCAGAACGGCCGGGTCCGGTGGTCGCCGCCGGCAATCGCGTTGAGGTCGCTGTCGAGCAAAATGCCGTTGAGCATCGTGGAGGAAATGCTCAGCGTATCGCGGATGTTCTCGAGCGGATTGCGGTCGAGGATGACGAGATCGGCGAGCTTGCCTGGCTCGATCGAGCCTAAATCGCGGTCGAGTCCGTGGGCGCGCGCCGGGTTGATGGTCGCGGTGCGCAAAGCTTCCATATTGCTCATACCCCCAAGCTGGAACGACCAGATGTCCCAATGCGCGCCGAGTCCCTCGCGCTGGCCGTGGGCGCCGATCGACACCGGGATGCCAAGGTCGCTGATGGTCTTGGTCTGACGGCCGATGAAGGGCAGATTGTCTTCGTCGTCGGGGATCATCACCGGTCGCCGGGCGCGCGCATCGACGAGGCCGCGAGGGGCCCATTTCATCTCGATCGGCTCGGCCCAGGCCTTGGTGTGCTGATACCAATGATATTCGCCGAACGGCCCGCCGTAAGCGACCACCATCGTCGGGGTCCACGCGGTCTTCGACCCGCGCCACAATTGGACGACATCGTCGTAGAATTTCTGGATCGGCAGCGAATGTTCGATCGTGGTGTGCCCATCGACGATCTGGTTCATGTTCATCATGAACATCGATCCGCCCTCGGGCACGACTTCGACCCCCAGCTGACGCGCCGCCTCAATGATCATCTGACGCTGCTCGCGGCGCGGCTGGTTGTAGCTCTTGATCGAGATCGCGCCCGCTTCCTTGAGGCGGCGAAGACTGGTCAGCGCATCGTCGAGCGAGCCGATTTCCGTCATGTACGGCGTGTCCGCGCCATAGACGATTGTCCCGGTCGAGAAGATGCGTGGACCGAGGATCTTGCCGGCCCTCTGAAGCTCGGCGGAGGCGAACACTTCCTGGGTGTCGGCGCTGGGGTCGTGGACCGTCGTCACGCCGTGCGCGAGGCTGTTGTAGTAAACCCAATTCTGATCGGGCACGATTTGGTCCGAAGCATGCGGGCCGTGCCAGTGGGCGTCGAAAAAGCCCGGGAGCACGGTCTTGCCGGACAAATCGATCGTGCGCGCGCCGACCGGCACCGCGACCGAGCCGGCGGGTCCGACTGCGACGATGCGATTGCCCTCGACGATGATGGTGCCGTTCTCGATCACCTCGTCGCCGCGCATGGTGACGAGCCGGGCGTTGGTCAGCGCAATTCGTCCGGTCGGGGAAGGGGCGGCCGCGGTAAAGCCAAGGCTGGCGATGGGCGGGACGACACCGGTCTTGGTACCGTCGAAAGTCGGCAGGTCGACCCGTCGCGCGAACAGGTTGGGCCCTTGAGTCCAGTAAAGGGTGCTGCCGTCGCCCGACCAGCGCAGATAATTGCCCGCGTCGGTACTGATCCGCGTCTGCGGCAGGGACTTGGAGTCGGCGGCAATATCGATCGAGCGACCGGTCCGCGCGAACGGCATGACATAGGCCTGAAAGCGCTCGGTCCAGCCGACGAATTGCTCGTCGGGCGAGAGCGCGAATTCGGCGGCGTTGGTGCCCTTCAAATGGGTGATCGGATCGGCCCCGGTGACCGCGACCGACTTGAACACCTGATCGTCGCCATCGGCGTCGGCATAGAACAAGCGTTCGCCGTCGCGGCCGAATTGCGGCTGCGATCCGCTCTTCGACAAGCGCTTGGGCTTCCCGCCGGAAAGCGGCTGGACGTAGAGGCCGGGGTCGCGGCCCCACAAGGGTGTGGCGAGGAACCCGTCCGAACCCTTGCGGAAAGCGATCAGGCGACCGTCGGGGGAGAAACTGACGTCGCGGTAATATCCCGGCTCGGTGCTGACCGTGCGGCCATTGCCGCCGCCGGCGCCGACCAGCTTGATTGCGCCGCCCTGATCGTCGTCCCAGCTGACATAAGCGATCTGACGGCCGTCGCGCGACCAGGCCGGATAGGCCTCGCGCTCGCTTGATCGGGTCAGGCGGCGCGGCGCGCCACCGGCGATGTCGCGGATCCACAGGCTGCCCAGCGCTTCGTAAACCACGCGGCGCCCGTCGGGGCTGGGGGAAGCGAAACGGGTCATCTTCACGTCGAAGCTGGGGTCGCCAATGCGCTTGGGGACCTGCACCGCGTCTTGGACGAAGCGGGTGCCGCGCACCTGAAACGGAATATCGGCGACCGCTCCGCTGGCGACATCGACCCGGCGGATTTTGCCGCCGCCCCAGAAGACGATGGCGCGGTTGTCGGGGGTCCAGCTGATCCCCGGATAGACGTTATGGATCGCCCAGGTTTCCTGCATGTCGCGGTCGAGCGCGTCGGTCAGCGAACTGATCCGCCCCGAGGCGAGGTCCATCAGCATCAGCACCGAATTACCGCGCACCCGGCGGATGAAGGCCAAAGTCTTGCCGTTGGGTGAGGGGGTGGGGCGAACGGCGCCGCCCGGTCCCGACACCAATGTCTCGATCTCACCGTTGGTCCGGTCGAGTCGCTGGATGACGTAAATCTGGCCGTTGACGTCCTTGCTATACTGCCAGATGTCGCCGGGCGTCGCGTCGTCGGAGAAATAGAGATAGCGGCCGTCGGGCGAGAACACCGGCTCGTTGGTGTCCTTCTGCTTGGTCCGAGCCTTGGTCATTTGCACGCCCGAGCCGACCCCGCTGCGATGATAGAGCCACATTTCGCCCGCGCCCATCGAGCGCGCCGAAGTGAAATGCTTGCGCGCGACGATGTAATTGCCGTCGGGGGCCCAGTCGGGGCCGTTCAAGAGGCGGAAGGTCTCCTTGGTGATCGCGCGCGCGCCCGATCCGTCGCGGTTCATGACCCAGATATTGTCGCCGCCGCCACGATCGGAGGTGAAGGCGATCTCGCTTCCGCTGGGCGAGTAGCGCGGCTGCATGTCCCACTGAATGCCCGTGGCGAGTGGCCGCGCTTCGCCGCCGGTGATGGGCATGACGTAGATGTCGCCGAGCAAATCGAACGCGATCTCGCGCCCGTCGGGCGAGACATCGAGGCTCATCCACGTGCCCTCGGCGACCTCGATCGGAACTTCGTGGCCGGGGCCGTGGGGGCGATTGACGTCCCACTTGTCGTCTTTCTTCCCGCCCTGCGGATCGGTGGGTACGTCCTTGGGCTGCGCCTGGTGCATCGGCTCGGCCGCGCCGGGCTGGGGCAAGGGCGGGGCGACCGGCGGGGTCCGCGCCTGGGCGAAAGCGGGCGCTGCGATGAACGCGATGGAGGCGAGTAGAAAAGCAGATCGGCGCACGGTCGGTCCCCCCGAAAGAGTCGAAAAATCCCCGCGCTTCTGTGAAGCCGTCGCCGGCCGTTCGCAACCTCGCGCTCCGCCGTTGGTCGAAGCGGCAAACGCATTGACCTGCGTTGACGTGTCTGGCCGCCCGCCGCTAGGGGCGCGGCATGACCGAGACCACCGATCCGCTTCCCGACCGCCTGTCACTCGACCCCCGCAGCCCGCATTTCGACGAGGATGTCCTGTCACGCGGCGTGGGCATCAAGTTCAACGGCAAGGAAAAGACCAACGTCATCGAATATTGCCGTTCGGAAGGGTGGATCAAGGTGCCCGCGGGGCGCAGTCTCGACCGCCGCGGGCAGCCGATGACGATCACCCTGAAAGGTCAGGTCGAACCCTATATCGATCCGCCTGCGGGCGAGAATAAGTCGACCGACAGCGCGGACTAAGGCGCCAGCCGCCGTTGGCCGGCCGGCCGTGCATTTCGTCGAAAAGTCGACCCAAAACTAAAGCGGCGTAGCGTCGCTCGGGAACGTTGCGCCACGCCGTGCCTTGCGTTCGCGCCACTTGTTATAGCCCCAGCCCGCGGCGGCGACCGCGGCCAGAGCGGGGACGCTGCGGCGCGCCAGCATCGCCGCGCCAATGCCGAGCAAGGCGCCCTTGCCGCCACTGCGTCCGCCGGCAATTCGATTCCCCAAAAAGGCTCCTGCAAGCTTCCCAAACATCGCTTCTCTCCATCGCGTCCATGACCTGCGGGATCGACGCTC
>JANNDN010000227.1:0-4090 GCA_031387795.1 Sphingomonas sp. | reverse complement strand
GCCTTGCGCGCGGTGACCAGCGTCGATGGCATGACCGCCGACGTCTATCCGTTCGACGCCGCCTTCCTCGCCCGCGTCGCCACCCGCATCGTCAACGAAGTCGCGGGCATCAACCGCGTGGTCTACGATTATACGAGCAAGCCGCCGGGGACGATCGAGTGGGAGTGAGGCTCAACCCCCGGTGATAACCGCCGCGACCAGACGCCGCGGCGAATATGGCAAGGTCGGGCCGTAGCCGAACCGCATCACGATATCCGGACGCCTGCCAGGCAGGCCGACGAGTGCCGCGAGCTCGGGGCGCAAGGCGGGCACCTCGACCGGCTGGTTGATGAACGCGTGCTTGAGCCCGAGCACTGTCGCCTGGAGCGCGAAGCGCTGACAGGCCCGGCCGACCTGCACCCAATGCTCGCGGTCGTCGCGCTGGCCCGAGAACACCGCGATGCCCGCCGACGAATCCAATTGGCGCGCATATTTCTCATTCTCCGACTTGGGGGTGAAGAACAGGTCGAAGGCGCGTTGCCCGAGCCATTCAGGAAGCTTGGGATTGCCGCTCGCTGCGCCAAACAGCCCGTCTCCGGTGTCCAGCGCTCGGCCGGGACTGAAGCGCAGCCAGGACTTGAGTTCGGCCATGAACGCGGGATCGGCGAGCTGGGCGCTGTTCCCGGCAATCACCAGGTCGCGGATCCGGTCCATTTGTGGCCGGTCGGTGACCAGCACCACCTCAACGCCGGGAACTGCCGCGGCCTCGGTCAGGGTTTTGAGATCGGCCACACTGACCGTTCGCCCGTCATAGACGGCCCGGGTCGACTGACGCCTTGGAATGGCGTCGCAGAGGGGCGTAGGCCGGGGCGCTGAGCCATGATGGGCGAACCCAATCGAGCCCTCGCCGCGGTCGTCGAAGACCAGATCTCCGGCAATCCCCCGCGCGGCGGCAGCGAGCACGAGATTCTCGGCTGCGCAGCCAAGGCTGACGAACAGATGATGATCGTCGGGATCGACCACCGGGGTGCGACGGGCGAGATCAGGATGAACCGTGATCCGTCCCGAAGCGACCGCAAAGCGCCAGGCTTGCGTGTTGTGACTGTTGGGGGCGAGGGTTGCGAAACGAACCAGTTCGCGCGCGTCGGGCCGCTCCGACAGCGCCGCGCGAAGCTCCCTCTGCCGATCGTCGAAGGCCGTTGCCGAGCCCATCGCGCGAGCCTCGAACCAGGTCGCAGCGGCACCGACCGCGACCAGGCTTCCGCCGCCAATTAGAATAGTCCGGCGTTGCATCGCGATACTCCTCGTTCGAAATCGGGCCGAGGGTCGGACACCGGCGATCGACAGCCACAGATGGCCAGGATACGGGTGCAGATTGCAGGGCTGTATCGGGTCAACGCCCCGCCACGGCGTTAGTCGCACGGTGCCGCTGCCGAGCGAGAGGGTGCGGCGTATTCAGACGAGGTACGGCGGCGGCGGCGCGACCGCTAGCTTTTGCCCGCCGCCAGCTTGCCCGCGCCGAGACCCAGCAGAAACCCCGCAGACATGATCAGATAGCGGACCAGCGTGCTGGATTCGGATGCGTAGACGATGGCGACGATCCCCGCGATGAGCATTCCGATGATCGCCCCGATAATCGCCATGCGATGGTCTCTGGGCCGTTCGCTCCATTTCGGCATCCCATCACTCCCCCTTGATAACGGGCAGATGGTGCCGTTTCTTTCCGATCTTTGCAATCGCCAGGCCTTGCGCCCCGCCCTCGCAACCCCATTTATTGTGCACTGCAGCATAGCGCGTCCCTGCGTGTGATCACTGCGGTCGTCGGGGCATTCCGCCTCTCGGGAAAGCATCATGCGCGGACTGCATTCGACGATCACCCGCCTGGCCAAGTTGCGCGGAGCGGCGAACGATAGCGGTCACGGCGACGGCAGGCTGCGCGAGCTTACATCCTTTGGCGCCAATCCGGGCAATCTGCGTGCTCTGACCTATTTCCCCGAGACCTTCCGCAAGGGCGGTGCGCTGGTCGTCGTGCTTCACGGCTGCACCCAGCACGCCGGCGGTTTTGACCGCGGGTCGGGCTGGTCACAGCTCGCCGACCGCCACGGCTTCGCCTTGCTCTATCCCGAGCAGAAGCGCGCCAATAATCCCAACCTCTGCTTCAACTGGTACGCGCCCGCCGACGCCCGGCGCGGCAAGGGCGAGGCACGCTCGATCGCGGCAATGGTTCGCTCGGTCGTCGAGACCCGGGGCATCGACCCGAGCCAAGTGTTCGTCACCGGCCTGTCTGCGGGCGGTGCGATGACGGCGGTAATGCTGGCGAGCTATCCCGAAACGTTCGCCGGCGGGGCGATCATCGCTGGCCTGCCGTTCGCGACCGCAGACACCCTCCCCGAGGCGCTCGAGCGGATGCGCGGGGGCGGCGGGCCCGGCGCGGCGCAGCTCGCCGCTCTGGCGTCCGGGGCAGAGCCGCGCCCGGCCGAGCCGCCGATTCTGTCGGTGTGGCACGGCAGCGGCGATCACGTCGTGGCGCCGGCGAACGGCGAGCATCTCGTCGCCCAGTGGCGCGGACTGCACGACGTCGGGGAACATCCGACACGGGTCGAGACGGTCGACGGCCATCGCCGACGCACCTGGACCAACGCCGCCGGCAAAGCGGTGATCGAACATTATGTAGTGTCGGACATGGGCCACGGCGTTCCGCTGGTCACCCGCGGCGAGGATGGCGTCGGCGAGGCCGGGGCGCACATGTTCGAGACCAGCATCTCCTCGACCCGCCACATCGCGCGCTTCTGGGGTCTGCTCCGCGAGGAGCGGGTGGCGGCGAAACCCAGGGTCGAGGCCGACCGCACCGAGCGAATGCCCGCGACGCCGCCCGCCGCCTCCGGAGTAACGGCAGTGATCGAAAGCGCGCTCCGCAAAGCCGGACTGATGCGTTAGCGCAAGCGCGGTTTGACCGCGCCCGGCCTTGCGATAAGCAAGGTGGATGAGCGACCGCCCCCGCCAATCCCCCGTCCTCGTCATCGGCGCGTCGTCGCTTGGGACGATCTTCGAATGGTATGATTTCTACCTTTACGGACTGCTGGCGACGGTCATTTCGGCGCAATTCTTCAGCGGGGTGGACGAGACCACCGGCTTCATTTTCGCGTTGGCCGCGTTCGCCGCGGGGTTTGCGGTGCGGCCGTTCGGGGCGCTGCTGTTCGGGCGCATCGGCGACCTCGTCGGGCGCAAGAACACCTTTCTCGTCACCATGGGGATCATGGGGCTGTCGACGTTCCTCGTCGGGCTGCTGCCGAGCTACGCTTCGGCGGGGGTAATCGCGCCGGTCGCGCTGGTTGCGTTGAGGTTGCTCCAGGGGCTCGCGCTGGGCGGCGAATATGGCGGCGCCGCGACTTATGTCGCCGAGCACGCACCCGAGGGGAAGCGCGGGCTGTACACCAGCTTCATCCAGACCACCGCCACGCTCGGCCTGTTCGCGGCGCTGCTGGTCGTCATCGGCATCCGCACCTGGCTCGGCGAGGCGGCGTTTGCCGAGTGGGGCTGGCGGATCCCGTTCCTGGTCTCGATCCTGTTGCTTGGCATCTCGCTCTACATCCGCATGCAGCTCGAGGAATCGCCGATGTTCCGCGAAATGAAGGCTGCCGGGGAGGGCTCGAAGGCGCCGCTGACGGAGGCGTTCGGGCGGTGGAGCAACGCGCGGCTGGTGCTGATCGCCCTGGTTGGCGCGGTCGCTGGGCAGGCGGTGGTCTGGTACACCGGGCAATTCTACGCGCTTTTCTTTCTCGAAAAGACGCTCAAGGTCGACGGCGCGACCGCCAACATACTGATCGCCATCGCGCTGGCTCTGGCGACGCCCTTCTTCATCCTGTTCGGCTGGCTGTCGGACAAGATCGGGCGCAAGCCGATCATCATGGCCGGCTGCGCGCTCGCCGCGGCGACCTATTTTCCATTGTTCGGGGCACTGACCGAGGCTGCCAATCCGGCGCTGGCGAAGGCGCAGGCAAGCGCGCCGGTCGTTGTCCATTCCGACCCGGCCTTATGTTCGGTCCAGTTCGATCCGATCGGCAAGACCAAGTTCGACCGGACCGCGTGTGACGTCGCCAAATCGACGCTC
>JANNDN010000213.1:0-4477 GCA_031387795.1 Sphingomonas sp. | reverse complement strand
CCGCCGAACCCATCGCCGCCCTGGGTTACACCAGCACCTCCACTACCGACATTGGCGACGCGGATAATGCCAGCGTCGAGGATGCCGTAATTCTGGATGACCGAGGTTCCGGCAGTGCCCGAGCCTCCGGCACCGGAGAATCCTTCGCCGCCGGTTGCTGAAGCACTGGCCTGAACGCGCCCGCCGGCGGTCAAGCTGCCGGTGCCACCGATGGTAATGGACGAACTGCCCGCGGTCGCATTGCCGCCAATGCTGCCGTTGCCGGCGCTCGCGTAGGACGAAATGACGAAGAAGTCGGCGATGGTCGCGGTGCCGTCGATGGATGCGCCGACGGAGGTTTCCGATTGCGAGCTGCCCCCGGACTGCGAATCGCCACCGGCGCCGTCGCCCGCCGCACCGCGCCCGCCGTTGCCGCCGAGTGAGACGGGGAGGTCGGTTTCGGGATCGATGACCGGATTCCCAAACTCGTCGAGTTCGTAACCGCTCAGCCCGTGTGCCGCGCCAAAATAGCTGTTTGCGGTCAGCAAACCGCCCTGCGCGATCGTCAGGTAACTCGAACCGCCGGTGGCATCGCCGCCGTCGCCGCCGACACCGGTCGTGCTGTCGCCGCCATCGCCCGCAAAGGCGCGAGCGAAGACGCCAACGTCCCCGGCGTCCAACGACCCGCCGTTGTTGATGGTAATTGACGAGGAACCGGCCTGCGCGTCGCCGCCGTCGCCGCCGTCGCCGCCGGTGCCTTTGCCGCCATTGCCGCCGAAGCCGCTGGCGCGGAGGTTGATAGCGCCCGCCGTGGAAGCGACGCTGACGATCATCGTGGTGGTTCCGGCTTCGCCGTTGCCGCCAAGACCGCCGGTTCCGCCAGTGCTGGCGCCACCGGCACCGCCGATGCCCTGCGTGTGGATTTCGAGGTCGCCGAAATCCATGCTGCCGGCGGTCGAAACGATGCCATAAGGATTGACCGACCCGATGGTCGCCAAGCCGCCGTAGCCGAAACCGCCGACCCCGCCCGACTGCCCATTGGGGCCGACACCGCCGGCACCGCCGACTCCGTTGGAGGAGACAGTGAGGTTGCCAAAATCGAGCACCGCGCCGCCGACCTGCGCGGTGACCGACGCTCCGCCGCTACCCGAGCAATCGCAATAAGCGCCGCCCGAGCCGGTGCCGCCGGTGCCGCCCGCGAGGTCCGAATTGCCGGCGCCGCCAACGCCGCCGACACCGTCGGTCGAAACGTTGCCGTTGCCGCCGCTGATGGTCCCCGAAGTGAAGGTCTCGGCAATGTTTTGAGCACGCGCCACGATCGACGCCCGGCCGCCGGTGCCGTTGCCGCCGGCGCCACCGACGCCATAGGTCGCCGAGCCGCCAAAGCCTCGCGCGAAAAGACTGAACGAGTTCCCGAGATCGATCGTGCCGTCCTCGGCAATAACGCTCGCGATACCGCCATAGCCGTCACCGCCGATCTGCCCGCTGCCGCCGTAGCCATCGGCGTAGAGATCGGCCGTTCCATTCACGGTGATTGCGCCGTTGGCTCCGTCACTGTGAAGATCAACGTTTCCACCCTGACCTTGGCCGCCGGTACCGGTCGTCGGGGTCAAAGTTCCGAAGACAGCGCCCCCCCATCCACCGGCGTCGAGGGAGAGATTCCCCGTGACGTCGATTGTGCCGTCGTCTGCGAAGATGTCGATATCGCCGCCGTAACCGTTCCCGCCGGCCGTGGCGCCGGTGCGCATCTGACCGCCGAGCCCTTTTGCCTCGGCGGTCAGGTTGCCGACGACATTGATCGCGCTCCCGTCGTCGGCGTAGATCGAGATGTTGCCGCCTTGGCCGTCGCCGGCAATGGTCGTGCCGCCACCGCCATTATCCTCGCCCTTGGCCGAGGCATTCAGCGTCAGATTTTTGGTATCGATCGTGCCGCCGTTGAGCGCCTGGACCTCGATATTGCCGCCGACCCGGCTGGCGCTGTCGCCAAAATTGAAAAAGAAATCGGGCGGCGTGGCATAGAGCGACGCGTCGCCGTCGATATTGATGGCGCCTACATCCGCGGTCAGTGAGAGCGTCCCGCCGTAATAGGTACTGAAGAAGAGATTGCCGTCGAAGTCGACGTTCCCAGTGAAGGTTGTGACGCTGATGTTGCGATTGGCGGTTGCCTGCACCGACGACAGGAAATGCGCGTTGTCGATCGAGATATTGGCGTCCGAGTCCGAGATGAAATAGCCGGTGTAGGGATCGGCAATGTCGTCAATTCCCAATATCCCAGCGCCCAGGACAACGTTGCCATTCTCATATCCGGCAACCGACGCATCATAGCCGATCGTGCCGCTTAGCAGCATCGTTACGGCTTCGTTTTTCGGCACCGCCATCATGTACATCCGGTGCGTTCCGGATTGGGCGGCGGCCGTCCCGCCGGTGGTCGAGCCGGTGCCGGTGTGGACGATACCGTTTGCGTCGCTGGTTCCGACCGTGATCTGAATGTCGAACAGCCCTTGGCTCATGGTCATGGAGAGAGCTTCACCGGCGACGTATGCCACCGAGCCGTCAACCTGGACCGTGCCGGCCTGCTCGACCCGTGGCGCGACCAGCGCAATGTAGCTGTTTTGCTGAAGCGCAGTGATCTGAGCGCCAGACAGGATCTGGATCGGACCGCCGTCATTCACCTCGTTGTACGAACCCTTGCTGAAGCTCGCCAAGAAGCCGTTCGCGTCCGCGGTCCAGCTCCCGCCGATGGACAAGGAGGTCAGTAGCAGCCCGCCGACATCGAATACTGCCGTCGCGCCGATCACGATTCCGCTGGGCGAGTAGAACCAGATGTTGCCGCCCGTGGTCCCGCCCGCCGCTCCGACGTACGACAGCACGCTGCCGTTGAGCTGGATCGGGTTCGCCGCGTTGGCCGGGGTCACCCGATTGAGGACAGTGTAACCACTCGCCGCCGCGCCCGAGCTGTCGAAAGTAGCGACATTGCCGGCGGGCAAGAAATCGTCGGCGAACGCCGTCCAGTCGATCGTTGCCGTCGGAGCCGTGATCGTGATCGTCTCGGCATTGCCGGGCGTGGTGATCGTCTGGGTGAAGCCGCCGCTGTTCGTGATCTGACCGTTGAAAGCGCCAGTCGTAGGCGCGACCTGCGCCTCCGCCGGCGCCGGATTCAACAGCGCGATCGCGATCGCAAGCGCGGCGGTGGTGCCGAGGGCGGTGCGGCGGGATGGCCTGCCGGTGACGGCGGAATACGCGGTGCGAACACTACTCATTTGTAACTCCATGGCCACAAGCGGCTATTGAGAGAGATGAGGATGCGGGGACCGGGCTTGTCGTCGAGCAGCCCGACCCGGGTCAGCGGAACCGCGAGCGCGGCGTCGAGTGAAAAGCGGTCGAATGCGATCCGGGCGCCGCCGCCGATGCTGTTGAGATGATTGGACTGGTCGATCACCACCAGCCGGTCGCGGTTGCCGACGCGGCTGTGATCCCAAAACACATAGCCTTCGACCGCCGCCGCCTTGGCGCTTTGCGGCATGCGGGTGCCGTAGCGGACCTCGAGCTGGCTGCCGAAACCGCGATCGCCGAGCAGGGCGCCTGGATCATAACCGCGGCCGGTGGTGTAATTACCGGCCGAGAATTCCTCGAAGCTGAGCAGCGGCTGCGACGCATATTGCGCGCGCGCACCGGCCGCCAGGGTCAGCCTGGGCGTCGGCCGGAACTCGCCGTAAGCGGTGCCCCGAAAGACGGTGGCGTCGGACTGGCCCTCGAGCCTGCTCGGCGGGACGTTGCCGGCGCCAAGGCAGGCCGCGCCGACCGGCCCGCAATCGCGGGTGGCGCCGAAAATCGGCAGGCCCTGGCGAACTTCGACTTGCCCAGCGAACCGCCACGGAGGCTCGCTCAGCGAATAACCGGGGTCGTCGAACTGGGTGTCGAGCGCGTCGAGGCTGAGGCGCGCGAACGCCACCCTCAGGCGGTCGCGGGTGAGGTCGATCTTGTTGAGCTCGACATCCTGGTTGACGATATCCAGCCCCACCGTGCCGCGCAGATTGTGCGACAGGCGGCGGATCAGCGGAAAGTCCGCCTGCACCGTCGCCAGCAGCGTCCGCGCGCGGACGTCCGTGCCAGCGCCGACGTCGGGCTTGGCCCAGGCATAAGTGAACGCCCCGCCGAAGCTGATGCCCTCGTTGCCAAGCCGGAAGTCATGCGCCAGCTGGACCGTCTGCTGCTCGCTGAAATCGCTGGTGGTGAACAATGCCAGGGTCGTGCGGTCGCCGAGCCCGGTCAGGCCGAACAGCTGACCGCGCAGCAACCCGCCCCAACGGCCGAGCGCTTCGGAACCGTAGTTCTGGACGTTGAAATCTGCATAGGCCGGGGTGCGTTGAACGGTGACGTCGCCGATGACGTCGCCGGGCACGCCCGCAGGCCTGAGGGTCAGGCGAACGTTGTAGCCGGGGATATCGCTGGCGAGCAGCAGATAGCGCTCCGCTTCAAAGCGGTTGAACACCTCGTC
>JANNDN010000062.1:0-8775 GCA_031387795.1 Sphingomonas sp. | reverse complement strand
CGGCCCGGCGCTCGTTGCCAAGCATTTCGTGCCGCTTCTGCCCCGGAACGGCCGGTGCCTCTTCGCCGCATTGTCCGCCCGGGTCGGCAGCATTGGCGACAATCGTCTCGGCGGCTGGTTCGGCTATCGCGCGTCCAAGGCCGCGCTGAACATGGTCATCAAGACCCTCGCCATCGAGCTCGCCCGCACCCGTCCCGAAGCAATCTGCGTCGGGCTCCACCCCGGCACTGTCGACACCGGCCTGAGCAAACCGTTTCAGAAAGGCGTCCCGCCCGGGCGCTTGTTCTTACCCGATCAGTCGGCCGGGCACCTACTCGATGTCATGGATAAGCTCACGCCCGCCGACACCGGTCGTTGCTTCGCCTGGGACGGCGCCGAAATTACTCCCTGACCACACGCCCGCGGCCAGCGGCGGCGAGCAACGAGGCAGGCTAGCACAATGCCTGGGCCACTCGTCGCCACATCGAACGCCCTTTCTACGGCATATCCGGCAGCAGCGAGCTGTGCAGATGCTCGATCCGCCAGCCGCCGTCTGCGTAGCGATAGACGAACGTGTAGCGCGCCTTGGCGGTGCTTTTCTCGCCGGTTTTGGAATCGGTCAAATCGACCGACCAATTGCCCATCCGCGCGGCCATGTTGCAGCCCAGGCGGATGCTGCTCGTATCGATCCGCCCGACCGGCGCTTTTTCGAGGAAATGGACGAAATATTTGTGGATGCCCGCGGGCGTGGTTCGCTCCTCGTCGGACAGCGTCGGCAACAGCACCGCATCGGGCGCGAACAGCGCCGTGACCGTGTCGGGGTTCTTGGTCGCCCAGGCAGCGTTGAAGCTATCGAACTGCGCCTCGATCATCGCATCCGTGACCGGCGCGCATGCCATCGGTTGAGCGGTCGCGCTACTCGCGGCCAGCGCCATGCCAAGCATCGCCCAAAAAGGATATTTCATCGCCGCTCTCCCCCGCATCTAGAAACGCGCCGACACACCTCCATAGATTTCGACATCGGCGGTGTTGCGGTTGAGGCCCCAATTGACGCCGCCGTCAATCTGCAATTCGCTGGTCAGCCGATAGGCGACCGACCCGTCGAGCGAGGCCTGGCGCGTGGTCCCGGCGGGGTCCCAGTCCCAGCTGCCCCACAGCTCCGCCGACAGGTTCAGCGCCTTGGTCGCCTGAAAACCGAGGCTCGCCTGGTGGACCATCGTCGCGTGATAGCCGTGGCCGTCGCCGTCGAGTGTCGCGTCGAGCTCGGGCGAGGCGGACAGCGACCAGCCCCCCTCCCCCAGCGCGAGGCTGAGCGGGACAATCACCCCGCCCTCGACCTTGCCGTTGCCGATCCGTTTCGACGCGGTCGGCAATTTGACGAACGGGTAGAATGCGGCGGACAGCCCCGCGACCGGCAGGCTGATCTCCTGCTTCACCTTGAGCTTGACGTCGCCGGGCCCGCTGTCGCGACTGGTGCCGCCTTCCGTCCGCGTCCGCTTGCGCACCAGCAGCGGCATCGCGACCTCGATATGGAGCCGGTCGGTGACGCCATATTTGATCGCGCTGTCGCCGAGCGTGAGCTTGGTGTCGCGCTGACCGGGCGTCTTGGTCAAAGACCAATTCGCGAGGCTCGTCTCGAACTGGAAATGGCCTTTGGGCGCGGTGCAGGTGGCGCTGCCCTTGCCCGGCCGGTCGGTGCAGATCGGGTCCGCCATCGTTCCCGCCGGCGCTGGCGAGGAAGCGATTGCGACGACAACGAACAGGCAACAGGCGCGACCGGCCAAACGCATAAAACCCCCTTCGGGCGCGACAATAACGCGCTTTGACTAAATCTGAACCTGGCTGCCGAGTTCGACCACGCGGTTGGTCGGCAGGCGGAAGAACTCCATCGCGCTCTCGCTCGATTTCAGCATCCACGCGAACAGCCTCTCGCGCCACAATGCCATGCCCGGCGTGCCGCGCGCCGCGATCAGTTTCTGGCGGCTCAAAAAGAAGCTGGTCGACATCATGTCGAACGGCTGTCCGCCCAATTTGCAACTGGCGAGGTCGCGCGGAATGTCGACCTCGTCCATGAAGCCGTAATTGAGGACCAGGCGATAGAAGCCCTCGCCCTCGGCCTTTTGCTCGATCCGCTGCTCGTCGGAAACGTGCGGGACCGACCCGACATGGACGTTGAGGATCACCACTCGCTCATGCAGGATCTGGTTGTGCTTGAGGTTGTGGAGCAACGCCGCGGGAATCTTGTCGGCCGCGGTCGACAGATAGATCGAGGTGCCGCGGACCCGGTGCGTCGAGGGTGCGGTCGACTTGATGAACACCGGTAGCGGGATCGAGGCGTCATCCATCCGCTCGCGCATCAGCTGGCGCCCGCGCGCCCAGGTGGTGAGGATGATGAAGATCACTGCGGCGACCAGCAACGGGAACCAGCCGCCGTCCAGAACCTTGGCCATGTTCGAGACGAAGAAGGTGCCGTCGACCACGGCGAACACCGCCAGGATCACCGCCGCCGCGACCTTGTTCCACTTCCACACCTGCGTGATCAGCACGCCGAGCATGATCGTGGTGATGATCATCGTCCCGCTGACGGAGATGCCGTAGGCCGCGGCGAGTTTGGTCGACTGGCCGAACCCGACCACCAGCAGCACGACCATGATGAGCAGGCCCCAGTTGACCGCCGGAATATAGATCTGGCCGGCGGCGCGCTCGCTGGTGTGCAGGGTGCGGAGCCGCGGCAGGAAGCCGAGCTGGACCGCCTGGTGGGTGACCGAAAAGGCGCCGGTGATGACCGCCTGGCTGGCGATGACCGTTGCCGCTGTGGCGAGGAAAACGAGCGGCAGGCGCGCCCAGTCCGGTGCCATCAGATAGAAAGGATTTTCGGCCGCCGATGGCGTCGAAAGGAGCAGCGCGCCCTGCCCCATATAATTGAGCAGCAGGCACGGGAAGACCAGTGAGATCCACGAGAAACCGATCGCCCGGCGCCCGAAATGGCCCATGTCGGCGTAGAGCGTTTCGGCTCCGGTCACGACCAGGAACACCGAGCCCATCGCCAGGAACGCGAGCTTTGGATCGTAAAGGAAGAATTCAGCCGCCCAGTGCGGGCTGACGATCCCCAGGATCTCGGGGTGCGCAGCGATATTGACGATGCCGAGCCCGGCCAGCGCCGCGAAATAAAGCACCACGATCGGCCCGAACACCGCGCCGACCTTCGCCGTCCCGCGCGACTGGACGAAAAACAGAGCGATCAGGATCACCACCGCGATCGGCAGCACCAACCGCTCGAACGCCGGGTTGACGATGGTCAGTCCCTCGACCGCCGACAACACCGAGATCGCCGGCGTGATCATCGCGTCGCCATAGAACAATGCGGTCGCCAGCACCCCGAGCACGACCATGCCGTACGACCAGCGCCGCTCGCCGAGATTGCGCGAGATCAGCGACAGCAAGGCGAACGACCCGCCCTCGCCCTTGTTGTCGGCGCGCATCGCGATGAACACGTATTTGACCGTCACCACCAGCATCAGCGACCAGAAGATCAGGCTCAGCACGCCGAAGATATGCAGCCGGTCGACGCTGAGCGGGTGCGGACCGACGAACGTCTCCTTCATCGCATAGAGCGGCGAGGTGCCGATATCGCCATAGACGACGCCGATCGCGCCGAGCATCAGCTTGGGCAGCGGCTCGCTGGGCGAATGGTGGGTGGTTGCGCCCGCCGGAAGTGGCAGCGCCTGGGATGATGCGGTCATGCCCTGCAATTGGGTCCGGAGCGCGTAAAGATTCCATGCGGTTTGCATGGCGGGGGCGTAAAGTTTGCGAGTGAAACGCGGCTTGCCCCTCTCGACGTCTCACGGGCCAAGGCGCATGTGACCGCGATGACAAACGCATCGGAAAAATTCGCTACGGGCATTCGCGGCTACGCGCTGGCGCTGCTGCTGGTGGCCGTCTCGACGCTGGTTGGCCTGCTCATCGCGCCGCGCTGGGGCAGTGGGCCAGTCGACCTTCTCTATCTTCCGGCGGTGCTCGGGGTTGCGATATTGGCCGGGCGCGGGCCGGCCCTGCTCGCCGCCGTGGCGTCCGCGCTCGCGTACAACTTCTTTTTCACCGCGCCGTACCGCACTTTCTTCATCCACAGCCCCGCCGACGTGGTGACGGTGATCGTCCTGTTCCTCGTCGCTCTGGTCGCGAGCCACCTCGCCGCCGCGATCCGCGCCCAGGCGACCATTGCCTCGGCTCATGCCGATCGTAATGCGACCATCGCCGGATTCGCCCGCCGGCTGTTGGGCGCGGCCGGAGAGGATGAGTTGGCCGGCATCGCCGCGACCGAGCTGGCGCGTTTGTTCGACTGCAATACCATCGTCCTCGCCCCGCGCGGCGAACTCAGACCACTTGCATCCTGCCCGCCGACTTTGTCGCTGACGCCCAGCGACCGCGCCGTGGCGGCGCTTGTCTTTGCCACCGGCCAGGCAACTGGCCGCGGTCTCGCCCCGGCAACCGCGGTCGAGTGGCAATTCTTTCCCATTCGCTCCGCAGAAGCCACCGTGGCGGTGGTCGGCCTGGCCCGCGACGACGGTCTGCCCGCGGCCGACCCCGAGCGCCGCGAACTGCTCGACAGCCTGCTCGATCAGGTCGCACTGGCGCTCGAGCGCGCGCGGCTCGAACAGGAAGCGCGCGACTTCACTTCGGTTCGGGATCGCGATCGCGTCCGCTCGACCTTGCTGTCCGCGATCGGTCAGGACCTCGCGCCTGCGATCGCCGTGATGGCCGACGCCGCCAACGATCTGCGCCGCTCGGGCGAGGGCGACAAGGCGCTGCTCGCGCTGATCGGCAATGAGGCCGGCAAGCTGAGGCGCTACCTCGACAATCTCGTCGAAATGACACCCGAGGACGAACAGGCGCCGATCGAGACGGGCGGCGTCACCATCGACCTGTTCCACCGCACGGTCACGCGCGACGGCGAACCGGTCCACCTGACGCCCAAGGAGTTCGCCGTCCTCGCCGAGCTCGCCAAGCACCCCGGCCGGGTCCTTGGTCATGCCCATCTGCTCCGCGCCGCCTGGGGACCGGCGCATGAGAAGCAGGCCGAATATCTCCGCGTCGCGGTGCGCGGCCTGAGGCAGAAGCTCGAGGCCGATCCCAAAATCCCGCGGCTGATCCTCAACGAGCCCGCGGTCGGCTACCGCCTCGCGCTTACCCCTTGACTGCGGGCCAGTCGGCCTCCTCGCCCCCGCGCGTCTTCCATAACGAGTAACCGATCCCGCCCGCGATCAGCGCCGCGGTCACGCCGAGGCTTAGCGCGGGCGGGAATTTCTCGCCGCCGAGCACGAAGTCGGCGATGAAGATCTTGGCGCCGATGAATACCAGCACCGCGGCCAGCGCATATTTCAGATAATGGAAGCGGTGGACCATCGCCGCGAGCGCGAAATAGAGCGCGCGCAAGCCCAGGATCGCCATGATGTTCGAGGTGTAGACGATGAACGTGTCGGTGGTGATGGCGAAGATCGCCGGCACGCTGTCGACCGCGAACACGAGGTCGGCGAGGTTGATCACGACCAAAGCGAGGAACAAGGGCGTCGCCGCACGCACCATCTTGCCCGTCTTATCGTCCTTCACGCGAACGAAGAAATGTTGGTTGTGGAGCTCCTTCGTCACCCGCATGTGGTTGGAGATCCACCGCACCACCGGGTTCGACGCCACATCCATCGGCTTGTCGCCGGCGAAAAACATCTTGATCCCCGTGGCGATCAGGAAGGCGGCGAAAATGTACAGGACCCAATAGGCCTGCGAGACCAATGCAGCGCCGCCTGCGATCATGATTCCGCGCAGCACAATGACCGCGAGAATGCCCCACAACAAAGCGCGATACTGATATTTGGTTGGAATCGCGAAGTACGTAAAGATCAGGCTGATGACGAAGACATTGTCGATCGAGAGCGCCTTCTCGATGAAGAAGCCGGTGTAATATTTCATGCCCAGGTCGGCCCCGCGCTCGACCCAGATCCACGCGCCGAACGCCAGTGCGACGGCAATGTAGAAGGCGCTGAGCTTGAGCGATTCCGCGATCCCCATCTCGCGGTCGTCTTTGTGCAGGACCCCGAGGTCGAAGATCGTCAGCACGGCGACGAGCGCGAAGAATGCAAGCCAGAACCAGGCCGGCGTGCCGAGCCACAAGGCAGTCAGAAATTCCATCGATCAGCCCCCGTTGTCTCGATTAGTCGAACAGCTCCTCAAGGAAGCTCTTGCGCTTCTTGTGGTACGGCTGGTGATAGCCCTGCGGCTGCCCGCCATAGTTGGGCTGCATCGTTTGCTGCTGCGGGGGTACAGCCGCCTGGGCCGACTGCGCGGCCGAGCGCTCGAGGATCTTGTCGAGTTCGCCGCGATCGAGCCACACGCCGCGGCAGGTCGGGCAATAGTCGATCTCGATCCCCTGGCGCTCGGACATGGTCAGCGGCGTCTGGTCGGCGGGACAAAGCATGGTCGTCAAATCCTTTGCGGACGGAGAGTGAAGCGCTGGATGAGGTCCTTAACGCGCAGCTTGAGGCGCTTAAGCCGCATCAGCTGAAATGTGTCGGGTAGCGGGCGCGTCAGTTCGCTGCGCAGGCGCGCGTCGATGCGCTGGTGGGTTTCGATCAGCCGGTACAGTCGCGGGTGCATTACATATCCTCTCGTTCAAACCGAAGTTCGATCGGAAGATCCGGTACTTGCCTGGGGAAGATAGACCGCCCTCGAACGCACCGGATAATCCGATGCGGTCCGACATCACGGGGCTTCGAAAGAAACACCCGCCAGAGGGGCCCGGTCCGCAAAGCTCTAATGAGGGCGCGGCGAAGAAGATTCAAGGGGTCTTCGCTTGCGCCGGGCGCCGCGGGCTGTAGTCTGGCGAGGCCGCGCCGTCGCGCCGGCCTGTTGTGCGTGTCGCCACGGGGGAAGCCGACATGATCGCAGTTGCGCCGCGCCAGGCTCGCCCGCGGTGATCTTCAATTCGCTGACCTTCGTCGTCTTCTTCGCCATCGTGCTGGCGGCGCACAACGCCCGCTTCTTCAGCTGGCATCAGAAGAAGATCAATCTGATGATCTTCTCCTATCTGTTTTACGCCGCCTGGAACCCGCCGTTCGTGATCCTTTTGTGGATCTCTACCGTGGTCGACTGGTGGGCGGCGCAATGGATGGTCCGCTCGAAGCGCGACACGACCCGCAAGGCGTGGATGATCATCTCGGTCGTCGTCAATCTGGGGATGCTCGGCTATTTCAAATATGGCGAGTTCCTGCTCCAGAACTTCGTCGGACTGGCGGCGTCGGTGGGGGTCGAATACCGCCCGCCTGAATGGAACATCATCCTGCCCGTCGGGATCAGTTTTTACACTTTCGCGACCCTCTCCTACACGCTCGACGTCTATTTGAAGCGCGCCAAGCCGGCCAAACATTTCCTCGATTACGCCTTGTTCGTGACCTTCTTCCCGCACCTCGTTGCGGGGCCGATCATGCGCCCGACCGAGCTCGTTCCGCAGTTCGCCGAGGAGCGTCGCGCCACGCCGCACCAGCTCCACTTCGGTCTCGCGCTCATCATCCTCGGCCTGTTCCAGAAGGTGGTGCTCGCCGACGGCTTCCTCGGCCCGGTGGTGGAGAAGGTCTACGACGCCCGCGAAGGCGTCCCGATGATGCTCGACGCGTGGGTCGCCACCCTCGCCTTCAGCGGGCAGATCTTCTGCGACTTCGCCGGTTACTCGACGACCGCGATCGGGGTCGCTCTGTGCCTCGGCTTCGCCATGCCCGACAATTTCCGCTTCCCTTATGCCGCGGTCGGCTTCTCCGATTTCTGGCGGCGCTGGCACATCAGCCTGTCGAGCTGGCTGCGCGACTATCTCTACATACCCTTGGGCGGCAACAAGCACGGCCCCAAACGAACCTATGGCGCCTTGATGGGTACGATGCTGCTCGGCGGGCTGTGGCACGGCGCGGCGTGGACCTTCGTCGTGTGGGGCGGCCTCCACGGCCTCTACCTTGGCGTCGAGCGCTGGCTGAAAGGCAAATTTGGCGGCTGGACGCCCGGCCCCGCGTCGATCGTCGCGCTCGGGCTCCTCACCTACATCCTCGTCAACATCACCTGGGTGTTCTTCCGCGCCAAGGATTTCACCATCGCGTCCAAGATGCTGACCTCGATGGCCGGCATGGCGGACAAGCCGATCCCGATGATCGCTTTGCTGCCGATGATCTACGCGATGGTCATCGTCGGCGGCATCGTCGTCACCCATTGGGCGATGCGCGACAAGACGCTGGAGATTGCGGTCGAACGCACGCCGTCGTGGGCCGTCGCCGCGCTCCTCGGGGTCATGAGCCTCGCCATCGTCGCCGAACAGGGGAAGGGCAGTGCCTTCATCTACTTCCAGTTCTAAGCCGCGCGCTCCTGCTCCTCGGGGCGTGGTCGCCAAGGAAGGCGCGCTCCCCGCCGGCCTTCGCCTGACCGCGTCGGATCGCCCGGGCGAGGCGCAGCCGGTGCCGACCCGCGACATTCCCAGCCAGCCGTGGGGCCGGGTGATGATCGCGGTCGCCGCCATTCTGATCGCGGGGGTCGCCGCGCTTGAAGTCAACGCCCGCCGCAACATCGGTCTCCACGCCGGCGACCTCGACAATAGCGAGGTCGCCTGGGTCAAGGAGCGACTCCGCTCCGAGGCGGCGAAGGTCGCGATCGTCGGCGATTCCCGCATCCTGTTCGACACCGATCTCGACCGCTTCGAGGCGCTCACCGGCACCCGCCCGGTTCAGCTCGCGATCCATGGCACCAGCGCCCTCACCCTGCTCGAGG
>JANNDN010000150.1:0-7642 GCA_031387795.1 Sphingomonas sp. | reverse complement strand
GCCTTTTTCGGCCATGACCAGGCGAACCTTGCGGGAGAACGGACAAAGCGGGAATTGGAACAGCTGCCACATGGATTGGGCAGCTATTAGCGGCTCGTCGCGGCGCGTCTAGCGCTTCGGATAGGTCGGGTCGGGCATATTCGCGACCGCCTTGTCGAGCGCCCTCTCGATGTCCTGCATCGCTCGTGTCATGGCAGGGAGCGCCGAGGCGATCGCGTTCATTCCCTTGGCAATCGCCGGCCCGGCATCGCGGATCTGGCGGCGGATGGCCTCGGCATCGCGGCCATTGCGGCGCTCGAGCTCGCGGACCGTCAGCGCGCGGTCGGCGGGACCTGGCTCGCGGCCTTCGATCGCCGCCTGGACCTCGCCCACCTTGAGGTCGAGCAAGGCGTCGGTCATCGATTCCATTCCGCGTCCGATTTTCTGGGCGGTGGCGGGATCGCGCAGCGCCTGCTCGATCTCGCGCGTGTCGGGCGCGGCGGCCGCGGGTGAGGCGAAGAGTGCAAACGACAGGAACAGGGCACGCATGACAACCGACTCCGGCGAGTGAAGCCGCTGAAATAGCATGGTTATGCGCTCGTCCCAACCACCCTATTCGCCCGCGTCATTGTCGTCTTCGTCCGCTTTGTCGTCGTCAGGGACGGGCTCCGCCGGCTTGTCCTTGGGCGGCTTGGGCAAATGCGCGGTCGCCTTTTCGACCTTCTCCATCGCCGCGGGCATTTCCTTGACCATCGCCGGCACCGAGTGGACCAGCGCCAGCATCACGTCCTTGTCGATGAACAAGGTCATCGACTGCGCCGCATAAGCGCGCCCCGGCTCGGTCTCGAGGAAGGTTGCGATCGGGCCGAGCTGTTCGCTGGTGAAGCGGCGGGCGATCGACTTGGCCAGGCCCTCGCGGAATTTGGGCTCGATCGGGGTCGCGATCCGGCGCACTTCCTCCCCCACCACCTTCATCGTGATCCGAGTCCGCTCCTCGAAATGGGGGTCCTTGGCGATCATCATCTCGCGGATGGTCGGCGATGGCGGTTCCGCTGGCCCCTTGGGTTTCGCTGCGGGCTTGCCGTCCTCGGCAAAGGCCTGCGCCATCGTCACCATCAGATCAGCGGGGCGCATGTCGAAGACCATGTCGGTCAGCCCGTCCTTACCGACGAACATCGTCTCGACCAGCCGGCCATAAGTGCCGTCGGGCCACAGCGACGCCGCGACCCGCACCGCGAGCGCCTGTTTGGCGGGATCGGCTGCGGGCGGAGTTGGCGCGGGCGCCGCCAGCGCCGGGACGGCGAGGCCGGTGGCCAGCGCCGCAACAAGGATGGTCCGGAATTTCATGCTGTCCCCCCGCCAAAACTCGGCGGCAGGATAAGCCCGAAATCAGCGCCCGAGAAGCCAGACCAATGCGACCGTCCCGACGACGATCCGGTACCAGCCGAACGGCGAGAAGCCGTGGCGCGAGATGTAATGGACGAACGCCTTCACCACCACGATCGCGACCACGAAGCTGACCAGGAAGCCGACCGCAATGGTGCCGAAGCCGATCCCGTTGGCGTCGGCGAGGATCGCCTCGTGGTGCTTGGCGAGCTCGAGCGTGGTGGCCCCGACCATCGTCGGGATGGCGAGGAAGAAGCTGAACTCGGCCGCGGTCCGCCGCTCGACCCCGAGCGACAGCGCGCCGAGAATGGTCGCGCCCGAGCGGCTGACCCCGGGGATCATCGCGAGGCACTGGATGAAGCCGATCCCGACCACGCGACCGACCGGCAGTTCGGCCACTCCGACGAGGTTGCCGGGCTTGACGAACTTTTCGATGAGGATGATTGCGACCCCGCCCAGGATCAGCGCCCAGGCGACGATGATCGGATTGCCGAGCAGGAGTTCGATCCGGTTGATGAGCAGGAAGCCGAGGATCGCGGACGGCAGAAAGGCGATGAGGACGTTGCGCACGAAGCGCCACGACAAAGGCTCGCCCTTGAGCATTCCCATCAAGACCGCCCAGAATGTCCGCCAGTACAGCACGACGATCGCCATGATCGCGCCCAATTGGATGATGACGTTGAACGCCGCCCAGCGCTCGGGATCGAAGCCCAGCATCTCGGTGGCGAGGATCAAATGGCCGGTCGAGGACACCGGGATGAACTCGGTGACTCCCTCGACGATGCCGAGGATGATGGCGATGAGCAGGATCGGCACCGGGCGGGGGACCTATCCGGCGTTGGCGAGCGGCGCGCGGCGGCCGGCAAAGCGGCCCCCCGGGCGATAGCGCGAGAGCCATTCTGGCCCGACCGCGGCGAGCGGCGTCGGCTCGATCCCGAACGCCTTCAGCCCAGCTGAGCGTTTCGCCGCGACATTGTCGCGCTGAAGCATCAGCCACTGGTCGCGGGTCAGCGGAGCGCCGGGGAGGAAGCCCAAGCGCGACAGCAAATTGCCGGCGATATCCGGAAACTCGATCAAATCGGGCGACTGGCCGGTAAGCGCGAAAATGGCGCGTTGGAGGCCGATCATGGTCATCACCTCGGGGCCGCCGATCTCGTAGGTCTTCGCGCCGTGCGCCTCGGGATCGATGGCGGCGAGCGCGATGGCCTCGGCGAGATCGCGGACATAGACTGGCTGGAATTTCGTGCCCGGCGCCAGCACCGGCACGATCGGCAAGCGACCGAGGCCGGCGAAACGGTTGGTCAGCGCGTCATCGGGCCCGAACACCAGCGAAGGGCGGATGATCGTCGCCTTCGGAAATACGGCCCGAACCCGCGCCTCCCCGGCAGCCTTGGTGCGACCATAAGCGGAGGGTGAGGCAGCGTCGGCGCCGATCGCGCTGATGTGGACGAACGCCCCCACGCCCGCCTTGGCCGCGGCCTGCGCAATGGCTTCGGCGCCATCGGCGTGGACCGCCTCCATATCGCGAAAGGCGCCGACCAGATTGATAACCGCATCGGCGCCCTCGACCGCGCGCGTGACGCTGTGAGGACGGGTGACGTCGGCCGCCTGGAACCCGATCTGCCCGACCTGGGCGAGCGGCTGGACCACATGCGCGCCGCGGATATCGCGCTGGGCGACGAGGATGCGGGCGCCGCGCTTCAGCAAAGCCTCACAGACGTAGCGGCCGATGAAGCCGCCACCGCCGAAGATCGTGATCAGGGGTGGGCGATCGATGGGAAGCATGACCTCGTCCGGCTGGCTGTGGGGCGCGCTGTCCTTGCGACACAACGCGCCCTCAGGCAAGACGGCCCAGGCCGGTCAATAATAATCGGCGAGGGTCACCGGCACCGTCCGGCCGTCGGCCAGCTTAAGCTCGACGCGCTCGCCCGCCGGGCGCTGGTTCCAGGCGCGCAAGGGACCGGTGAAGAAGCCCTCCGAAACCGCCTGGCCGTCGATCGCGACGACCCGGTCGCCCTTCTTGATCCCGGCGAAGGCGGCGGGCGATTGCGGGGATACGAACACCAGGTCGAGACCCGCTCCGTTGAGCTCGGTCCGCACCCCGGCGCGCTCGCGCTGGAAGGCGGGCGGCCCGGCCAGCGGCTCGAGGTAGAGCCGGTCGCGGCCGAGATCCATCGTCACTCGGAACGGTTTCAACAGGCCGATCCCGGCATTGGGCTCGTCGACCGAATCGTGGCTTTTCTCTTCATTCAGCGCGGCTGGGACGGCGGTAAAGGTCTCGCCACCGATCGACACCTTACCCAAAGTGACGAGCCGGGTGCCGTGCATGCCGCCGACGCCGCCGGCCTCGGACTTGGCGAACGGCAGGTGGGCGAGCGCGGGCTTGTCCGCCCAATAACGCTTGGGCAGGATCAGGACCGACCCGTTGCCAAGGTCGAGATGGGCATTGATCGGGGGCAGGCCCTCGACCGACACCTTTATGGTGTTGAGCCGGTCGTGGCCGCGACCGAGCTCGACCATCCGGGCGCCGGCGGGCGGCGTAAAGCCATCAGGCCGCGCAACGACCATCTCCCCGGCTTTCCAGTCGAGCGTGACGATCGCATTGTCGAACAGCTCGCGGCCGAGGATGACCGATACGGGGCGGCCAATGCCCTTCGAGATCGCGGCGAGGTCGAGGACGACGATGGTCGCCTTGTCCAGTTTCAGCGAGCCGATGGTCAGGCTGACCCCCGGCACCAATTCCGCCTCCGCCATTCCGCCGGCACCCTGGGCCTGGATCTTCTGGCCCGCCGGAAGCCCGATCGAGCGGGCGAATGCGCGATCGACGGTGGTCACCCCGGCGCCGGTATCGAGGAGGAAGTCGACCGCGCGGCCGTTGATCGTCCCGGCGGCAACGACGCGGTTGCCGCGGAACAGCTCGAACGGGACGCTTGCGCCCTGCCCGCTCCACGACACGGTGGCGGGTGGCAATTGCTGGCAAGCCGCCGACGTGACCGGCGCGAGGCCCATCAAGGCGGCGATGAGGAGGCGTTGAACGGGTTTCATCTTGAATAATCCTTCCGAATCGGGAATGATAGATTAATTATCGTTTCACAGAAAGTTGTCAACATGGCACAGCGATCTCTTGCTGAAAGCGCACGATTGGTCCGGGGCATTGCGATCGCCGCCTTGATCCTCCTCGTGGCCGCTTTCGCCGTGTCTCGCTTCGGCTTCGACCTCGGGCCCTCGGTGGCAGTCATTCGCCGCTCGCACGGCGCGGGATTTTCGCTGGCCGGCGCGATCGGCGACCTTGGCGTGTTGTTTTTCGCGATTGCACTGGTGCAGTTGATTCGTCTGCTCGGACGGCTTGGTTCGGGCGACATGTTCGCGCCGGCGGTGACCCGCGCGTTCCGCTCCTTCGCCTTCTGGCTGATGCTGTCGGCGGTCACGGCGCTCGCCGGACCGCCGCTGGCCGGCCTGATTGCCGCGCTCGGCGGCGGCACTCACCGGATCGAGTTCAGGATCGACCTTCGCGACGTGATGTTCGTGATCGCCGGACTGGTGCTGTTCCTCGTTTCCCGGATGCTCGACGAAGCCGCGCGGCTCGATGCCGAGCTTAAGGAGATCGTCTGATGGCGATCATCGTCCGGCTCGACGTCATGCTCGCGCTGCGCAAGGTCAAGTCGAAGGATCTCGCCGCCGCGGTCGGGATCACCGAGGCCAATCTGTCGCTGCTCAAGTCGGGACGGGTGAAGGGCATCCGCTTCGCCACGCTCGAGGCGATTTGCGAGCGGCTGCAGTGCCAGCCCGGCGATCTGCTCGAATATCAGCCGGAGGGCACTGCCGCTTAAGGGGCGACGATCGCGCCCGCCGCGGTGCCGCCGTTGGTGGGGTCGGTGACGACCAAGGCGATCTGGTTGAGCCCGGCCTTGAGGTCGAGGAAGACCGTGTCCCAGAAGCCGGCGTGACCGAGGAAGCGATAGTCCCGCGACCCCTGCCGGTCGGACCCTTCATAGAGCGGCTTGCCATTGAGATAGACGCGGACGTCGTCGCTGAAGCCGAAGCGCATCGCGGTCCTGCGCGCGCGCAGGCTCTTGATCTCGGCCCGGGCGATGAAACTGTGTGCGGTTTCGCCATCGGGCCCGGCCTTCGACAAGTTCGCGATGCCGGTGGTTTCGACGGCGATGCGGTGCCAGCGGAGGCCCGCCCAGCGCTGCCGGCTCGCGCGCTCGAACGCTTTGTCCTGGGTCATTGCCTCGCTCACCTGGAACGCCTCGATCGTCCCTTTCTCCAGGGCCACCGAAGGAATTGGAGGAAGCGGATCGGCATAGCCGGGAATCGTCTGAACGCGGACGTTGGAATAATAAGTGCCGCCCATCAGTCCGACGAAGCCGACCGCGCCTGATTTCACGCCGCTCTTGAGCGCGGGCATGTGGAGCACTTGTTTCCCGTCGACGCTGAGCGCGGCCGAACCGGCATAGAGATCGAGGCGGACATGCGCCCAGCGGTTAACCGGAAACAAGGTCTCGGCCTCGAAACCCGGGCCGGTGAACAATTGCCAGGCCAGGCTGCCGTTGACGATCGGCGTATATTGGATCGCGTCCGGCTTGCCGTTCTGGTGCGGGCGAAAATAGAGATATTCGCCGGTGTCGTTCGCGCCCTGTCGGAACATGGGCCCGCTGAATTCCATGACGTCGGGGAGGAGAACGTCATATTCGACAACCCCGGTCGAAAGCTCGAAGTCCTTGATCATCGCGACCCCGCCCTGGCGCTTGCCGTCGGCAGCTGCTCCGAGCCTGATGACCGGCCGGCCGTCGCGGTTTTCGAACGCCACCGGCCCTTGAACATCCCAGCGGTCGGGCGTGATCGGGATCGAATTCATTGCCGCGGCACTCGCCTCTACGGCGGCCATCATCGCTAACCCGAACATCATCATCCTCCCGCCATTCGCGCGCTTCACCTGCCGCCGTCCGGGCGCCGCGGGCAATTAAAGATAAGATAAGGAAGTGGTGTCGCGAGCCCCGTGCGGCGCGATGGTTGCGATTGCTCCGTTGACAGAAGCCGCGGCCCGCCTTTAAGCGCCGCCCCCTGCCAGAACGACGACGACGCACCGTGCCCAGGTGGCGGAATTGGTAGACGCACCAGCTTCAGGTGCTGGCGCTCGCAAGGGCGTGGAGGTTCGAGTCCTCTCCTGGGCACCATTGTCGTGAGGCTAGGTCATGCCGCTCTATTCAATCAACGACGCCGCCCCGACCCTCGCCGCGGGCGCGTGGGTTGCGCCGAGCGCGGACCTCATCGGCGATGTTCGCCTCGGCGAACGGGCGAGCGTGTGGTTCGGAGCGATCATCCGCGCCGACAACACGCCGATCGTCGTCGGCGAAGACAGCAATCTTCAGGACGGCGCGATCGGGCATAGCGATCCCGGCTTCCCGCTGACCATCGGCGCCCGGGTCACCGTCGGCCATCAGGCGATCCTCCACGGCTGCACGATCGCCGACGAAGTGCTGATCGGCATGGGCGCGAAAATCCTCAACGGCGCGGTGATCGAAAGCGAATGCCTGGTCGGCGCGGGCGCGCTCGTCACCGAGGGCAAAACCTTTCCGGCGGGGAGCCTGATCGTCGGCGTTCCGGCGCGGGTGCTGCGGCCGTTGACCGACGGCGAGAAGCAGGCGCTGCGCGTCTCCGCCGCCCATTATGCCGAAAAGGCGGCGCTTTACGCCCGGACGTTGAAACCGCTTTAGGAGGCCTTCAACGGCTTGCAGAATTTCTGCTGTTCCTCGGGCGAGGAGCGGAGCCGCGTATCCACATAATATTCGGCGGCAGCGCGGGCATAATCCTGGTGCGCCGCGTCGATAAAGGGCGCGGCGTCGGCCATCCAGCCATCGACGCATTTGCCCTTGGCGACGGCCGAGCGCCCGCAATCGACGAAATTGTCGAACGCCCGCCGCCACTGGTTGAACTGGGCACGATCCATCGGCGCGCCGTGCCCGGGGATCAGAGTCTTGAACCCGGTGTTCGAGATTTCGGCGAGCGCCTTCTTCCATCCATCCGCGCACGCCGAATCCATGAACGGCACGAGGTCGACGACGAGATCGCCGACCACCGCGACCCGCGCCTGGCGGTCGTAAAACCAGACATCGCCCTCGCTCGCCGCAAACCTGGCGAGGCGGACGTCGAGCCGCCGTCCGGCGATCTTGAGCGGTCCGGACCGGGTGATCGGCACCGTCGGCCGGAGCGTGTCGGGATGATCGATCCGCGACCGGCCGCGCCGCATCTGTTCTTTTTGCGGCTCGGGCAC
>JANNDN010000137.1:0-11837 GCA_031387795.1 Sphingomonas sp. | reverse complement strand
TATTGAGCACATGCGGTGGGACGATGTTGTCGTGGAACATGATGCACGCGAACCGTTGGATTCTCTGGCTGAATGGTTCGAGAGATGGTTCGATCCAGCGGATAAGCGGCACGTGGAGGATCAGGCGCTCGGCAATGTGATCCACTCGTTGTTAGCCCAGCCGAGCCTGCTCAGCATGGATTTAGGTTCAGCCGAGCCAGATGCAATCTGGGAACTGCTCCATCTGCTTGAAGCCGCAGGCGCAACTAGCTTGCGGATAACCGCATCCACAATTGAAGAAGGCTGACCGAAGACGTTCGCAACGGGTGGAAAGCAAATTTGCTTTCAATCCCCAATCCGCCCCACCACCCGCTTCGCTGCCTCGACATGCATGCGCTCGATCATTTCGTTGCCCATGCGTTCGGCGCCGCCGGAGAAGGCGTCGACCAGCGCTCGGGCGCGGTCGATTTCTGCCTCGGTTGGGGCGAATGCGGCGTGGCAGGGGGCGATCTGTTTGGGGTGGACGAGGCTCTTGCCGTCGAAGCCGAGCGCCCGGCCTTCGCGCGCTTCGGCGAGCAAGCCGGCTTCGTCCTCGAGGCCGTTGAAGACGCCGTCGATGGCGACGATCCCGGCGGCGCGGGCGGCGAGGACGATCCATTGCAGGGCAGCGGAGATCGATTCGCGGCCGGCGCCGAGCGGCAGGCGGAGGTCGGCGCGGAGGTCGTTGGTGCCCGCGATCAGGCCGGCGCAATGCCGGGCGATGTCGGGCGCGGCGATCACGCCGGTGGCGGTCTCGATCATCGCCAGCACCGGCTTTCCGGCGATTTCGGTCACGTTCTTGGCTGACGAAGCGCGCGGGACCACGACGAAATCGGCCCGCGAACGCGCGACCGTCTCGAGATCGGCCTCGCGCCACTCGCTCGCTGTGCCATTGATCCGGATCGCCACCGGCACCGGCCAAGGCTCTACGCAAGCCGCCACCGCCGCCTCGCGCGCCGCGTCCTTGTCCGCGGGCTTCACCGCATCCTCGAGGTCGAGAATGACGAGATCGGCGCCGGCCTCGCGCGCTTTCGCAATCGCGCGCGGATTCGACGCGGGCAGGAACAAGGCCGAGCGCACCCCCGAAATGTCAGCACTCATTTCCGATTTCCCTTCCCCGCCGGGCAAAGGAATTGCACAGTGGGCGCCGACAATCGAGGTACGAATATGACCATTTTTCTTATCGCTCTCGCCTTTCTCGCGCTGATCATCGTGATGATGAGCGTCAAGATCGTCAGCCAAGGCTACCGCTACACCATCGAGCGCTTCGGCAAATTCGTCCGCGTCGCCGAGCCCGGACTCAATCTGGTGACCCCGTTCATCTATCGAGTCGGGCGCAAGATCAACATGATGGAGCAGGTGCTCGACATTCCAGGGCAGGAGATCATCACCAAGGACAATGCGATGGTCGCGGTCGACGGGGTGGTGTTCTTCCAGGTGCTCGACGCGGCCAAGGCGGCCTATGAGGTCAGCGACCTCTATTTGGCGATCATGGCGCTTTCGACCACCAATTTGCGCACCGTCATGGGCTCGATGGACCTCGACGAGACCTTGTCCAAACGCGACGAGATCAACGCCCGGCTGCTGGTGGTCGTCGACCAGGCGACCGAGGCCTGGGGGGTCAAGATCACCCGCGTCGAATTGAAGGACATCCGCCCGCCCGCCGATATCGTCAACGCCATGACCCGCCAGATGAAGGCCGAACGCGAGAAACGCGCCTCGATCCTCGAGGCCGAGGGCGCGCGGGCGTCCGAAATCCTTCGCGCCGAAGGCGAGAAGCAGGCGACGGTGCTGCAGGCCGAGGGCATGAAGGAAGCGGCGTTCCGCGAGGCTGAGGCGCGCGAGCGGTCGGCCGAGGCCGAGGCGACCGCGACCAAATCGGTCAGCGACGCCATCGCCGGCGGAAGCGCCCAGGCGATCAATTATTTCATCGCCCAGAAATATGTCGAGGCGCTGGGCATGTTCGCGACCTCGCCCAATGCCAAGACGATCCTGTTCCCGGTCGAGGCGACGCAGTTGATCGGGACATTGGGCGGGATCGCGGAACTGGCCAAGGACGCGTTCGGCGACAAAGAGCCGCCCGCGGTCGAGGGCAAGAAATGATGTTCGGCCTGTCCGACGGCTGGCTGTGGGCGATCGGCGGGCTCGTGTTGCTCGTCGCGGAGGTGATCGCTCCAGGCTTCTTCCTGATCTTTGTCGGGGCCGCGGCGATCGTCACCGGTTTTGCAACCCTCGCGCTGGGGCTCGGCTTGCCGGTGCAACTGCTCGTGTTCGTCATCGCTGCCGCGGTCGCACTCCTGCTCGGCCGGCGCCGCTATGAAGAGCAGCCCAACGTCGATCTCGATCATCGGCTCAACGATCCCGGTCGTCGCCTCGAAGGGCGCACCGCGGAGGTGGTCGCGGCGGTTGACGACCATGGCGGGCGCGTGCGCCTGGGTGACAGCGAATGGAGCGCGCGCGGCGGACCGGCGGCGGTCGGCACGCGGGTTTCGATCAGCGGGGTCGACGGCAATTGCCTGATCGTCACTCCGACCAAGGCCGTCAGCGACGAAAGCTAGGGTGTCGGTTTCGCCGCCTCGGCCGCAATCCACTTGCGCATTTCGCTTTCGAGCACGTTGAGCGGCACCGCGCCCATGGCGAGAATAGTGTCGTGGAAGCCCTTCTTGTCGAACCGCGGCCCGAGCGTCGCCTCGGCCTCGGCGCGGAGCTTGCGCAGGCTCAATTCGCCGAGCTTGTAGGCGAGCGCCTGCCCCGGCCAGCTGATGTAGCGGTCGACCTCGGTCTCCACCTCGTGCTGCGACAGAGCGGTGTGGCTGGCGAGATAGTCGATCGCCTGTTGGCGCGACCAGCCATTGAGGTGAAGCCCGGTATCGATCACCAACCGCGCCGCGCGCCACATTTCATAGCTGAGCTGCCCGAACCGTTCGTAGGGCGTGCGATAAATCCCCATCTCGTTGCCGAGCCATTCGGAATAGAGCCCCCACCCCTCGCCGTACCCCGAGAAATAGAGGTTGCGGCGGAACGACGGCAGGGTCTTCTGCTCGAGCGACAGCGCCGCCTGAAAGCTGTGCCCCGGGGCGCATTCATGGAGCGTCAGCGCGGGGATGTTGTAGAGCGGGCGGACCGGCAGATTGTGGGTGTTCATCTGGCAATATTCGAGCCCGCCTCGCCCCGCGGTGTAGAAGGGCGCAAGCGCCTCGGCGACCGGACGGATGCCGAAGCGATAGCGCGGGAGAAGCCCGAATTCCTTGGCCAGCTCGCCATCGGCCCGCTTGGCGACATAGGACGCCACGCCCATCAACTCGTCGGGGGTCTTGGCGAAGAATTGCGGGTCGCTTTTCAGGAATTTGAGGAAGTCGGGAAATGACCCCTTCCACCCGCTGGCGCGCATTTCCGCGGTCATCGCCGCCTCGATCCGTGTGACCTCCTTCAGGCCGAGCTGGTGGATCGCCTCGGGGGTCAGATCGGTGGTCGTATATTCGCGGACCTGCGCCCGATAGAAAGCGTCGCCGCTGGGCAGGGCCTGCGCCGAAACGGTGGTTCGCGCCTTGGCCAGATAGTCGTTGCGGTAGAAATCGAGCAGCTTGCGATAGGCCGGGATCACCGCCCCGGCGACCGCCGCTTTACCCTCTGCGCGAAGCCGGTCCTGCTCCGCCGCGGGGATCGTCGAGGGCATCTCCGCAAACGCCGCGTAGAAGGCATTCTTCGCGGGATCGTCGGTGACGAAATTGGCGATCGACTGGTCGCGCCCGGCGAGCGTCACCCGCGGCACCGAAAAACCCCGCGCAACGCCGTTGCGCATATGCACGGTCTGCTCGTCGAAAAAGCGCGGCAGATCGCGCATCCGTGCGATGTAACGGCGGTAGGCGGCGGCGTCGGCGAACGCGGAGGGGCTATCGAGATAGGTCCAGAAATTGCTGTCGCTGTTGAGCGGCATTTCGAAGGTGCGCTGGTCGAAGGTCGCGATCTCGTTCTCGAGCAGGGTCCGCAGCACCGCGGCATTGACTTGCTCAAGCGGCGACAGGTTGGCCAACGGGATCGCATTCAGCCGCCCGAGCATTTCGCGCCGATAAATCGCTCGTCGTTCCTGCGCGGCAAGGTCGACTCGGGGCAGATAGTCGAGCGCCTGCTGCTCCCCCTCGGCGCTCTCGCCATAGCCGCCTTCCTTCGCCACCCAGGTCGCGTAGGCGTCGTAGAGCGCCTTCAATTTTTGGTCGGCGGTCGTCGCGGCGGCTGGCGCGGGTTGTGCGGCGAGCGGGCTGACCAGCGGCACGGTCGCGGCAATCAGGCTGAGCGCAAAAGCGGTTCGACGCATTGCAAATCCTTCAAAGGTTCGGACCATGGCTTAACGCGGCCCGCCCGCTTGGCCAATCACGGCATCGCCGCAAGGTCCGGCTCGACGAACTGGCGGCGGGCCTCGACGCTCATCAGCAGCTCCTTCGACCAGAAGCGCAGCGGCCAGTCGCGGCGGCCCATCGGCGACAGCAGCAGGTCGTTGACGATGTCATGCAGCGGCTCGTCCGGGCTCGCTTCCTCGAGGAACAGCCGGACCCCGCGCAGATACGCCCGGGTGATCGTTTCGTGATAGCCCTCGCTGTCGCTGTTCACCCCGCCAACGCTCTCGTTGAAGGCGCGGATCAGGCCGGGAAGCGCGGCGTCAAGGTCGATGTCGGGGCGCTTGAGCAACAGATAGGTGGTCGCGCCGAGGTGCGCCTCATGGGTCCATTCGGCTTTGGCCAGGGTGCGGGCAATCAGCCCCTCGCCGAGATGTGCGATCTCGGCGTCGGACGTGAACAGGCGTGGGTTGTGGTCGGTCATTTGGGGGAATCCGTCATTGCGAGGAGCGACGCGACGCGGCAATCCAGCTGCCGTCACTGGATTGCTTCGCTTCGCTCGCAATGACGGTTCAGGCTGGTGTGGGCTGGCTCACTTGTTGCTGAGCCCGCTTCGGTCCTGATTGTCGGACCCCCTCGTCGACGTGCGGTTCGAATTCGGCGAAATTGGCGACGAACAGGTCGACCAGCTTGGCCGCGGTGCGGTCGTATTCGTCCTTGTCCGACCAGGTCGAACGCGGGTCGAGGATTGCCGTGTCGACACCCGGAACCGCGACCGGCACATCGAAGTCGAAATTGGGGTCCTTGCGGAATTCCGCGTTCTTGAGACTGCCGTCGAGCGCGGCGTTGAGCAGCGCACGCGTGGCCTTGATCGGCATCCGCTGGCCGGTGCCGTATTTCCCGCCGGTCCAGCCGGTGTTGACCAGCCAGCACTGCGCCGAGCCCCGCGCAATGCGCTCCTTCAAGAGATTGCCGTAAACGCTCGGGTGGCGCGGCATGAAGGCGGCGCCGAAGCAGGTCGAGAAGGTCGCCTCGGGCTCGGTCACGCCGATCTCGGTGCCGGCGACCTTGGCGGTGTAGCCCGACAGGAAATAGTACATCGCCTGGTCGGCGGTCAGCCGCGCGATCGGGGGCAGCACGCCGAACGCATCGGCGGTGAGCATGATGACGTTCGACGGCGCGGGACCGAGGTTCTTTTCCGACACGTTCGGGATGAACTCGATCGGGTAGGCGCCGCGGGTATTCTCCGTCTTGCTGGCGTCGGTGAAGTCCAGCTCGCGGGTGACCTCGTCCATCGCGACGTTCTCGAGGATCGTGCCGAACATCTTCGTGGTGGCGTAGATTTCCGGCTCACCTTCGGCCGAAAGGTTGATCATCTTGGCGTAGCAACCGCCTTCGAAGTTGAACACCGCCTGGTCCGACCAGCCATGTTCGTCGTCGCCGATCAGGGTGCGGCTGGCATCGGCCGACAGAGTCGTCTTGCCGGTGCCCGACAGGCCGAAGAAGATCGCGCTTTTGCCGTCGTCGCCAATGTTGGCCGAACAGTGCATCGGCATCACGCCTTGAGCGGGGAGCAGGTAGTTCAGCAGGCCGAACACGCCCTTTTTCATCTCGCCGGAATATTCGGTGTTGCCGATCAGGATCAGCTTTTCGGTAAAGTTGACCGCGATCACCGTATCGCTGCGGCAGCCGTGCCGCGCCGGGTCAGCCTTGAAGCTGGGAAGGTTGACGATCGTGTATTCGGGAACGAAGCCGCTCAGCTGATCGTCAGACGGGCGGACCAGCAAGGTCCGGATGAACAAATTGTGCCATGCCATCTGTGTGATAACCCGCACGTTCACGCGGTATTCCGGCTGCGATCCACCAAACAGATCGGCGACGTAGAGTTCTTCCTGCCCGGCCAGCGCGGCCATGAAATCGGCCTTCAAATTCGTCCAATGCTCACCGGCCATCGGCTGGTTGATCGCGCCCCAATTGATCGTGTTTTCGGTGGCCGCATCGCGGACAATGTACTTGTCCTTCACGCTGCGTCCGGTGAACTTGCCGGTATCGACCAGCAGCGCGCCATGCCGGGTCAGCTCCCCCTCGCCGCGGCGGATCGCCGCTTCGACCAATGGAGCAGTGGTCAGATTCCAGTGGAGTTCGGCCGCGACCGAAATCCCCTGCCGCTCAAGATCGTAAGCGGGAACCCGCTGCATTCCTTAGTCTCCCGTGAGAGGGCGCAGGTGCCTTGCGAGCACCCGGCCGAGCCATTGCCGCGCCTATACCGAGCGGGCGGGACATGGTCAAAGCGACTTAGCGTCTATCCAGGCCGAGCTTGCCACGCCTTACCGGCGCGCTAAGGGATCGCACATGAACCAGGTCATCGCGCTGGTCGACGACGACCGCAACATTCTGACCTCGGTGTCGATCGCGCTCCAGCAGGAAGGGTTCGTAACCCGGGTCTATGCCGACCCCGCGGCCGCACTCAAGGCGCTGACCGACAACCCACCCGACCTTGGCGTGTTCGACATCAAGATGCCGGGCATGGACGGGATGGAGCTGCTCCGCCGGCTGCGCGAGACGAGCTCGATCCCGGTCATCTTCCTCACCTCCAAGGACGATGAGCTCGACGAAGCGCTGGGGCTGGCGATGGGCGCGGACGATTATATCGCCAAGCCGTTCTCGCAGCGGCTGCTGATCGCCCGCATCCGCGCGCTGCTGCGCCGCCAGGAGTTGGCCCGAAGCGACAGCGGGGAGGAGCCGGCAACGGGTGAGGACGCGCCGCTGATCGAGCGCGGCAAGCTCGTCATGGACCCAGACCGCCACATGGTTCGCTGGGATGGCGGGGACGTCAGCCTGACCGTGACCGAGTTCCTGATCCTCGGCGCACTCGCGCAGCGGCCGGGAGTCGTAAAAAGCCGTAACCAATTGCTCGATGTCGCCTATAGTGACGACGTCTATGTCGACGACCGCACCATCGACAGTCACATCAAGCGCATCCGGCGCAAGTTCCGGGCCGTCGCTTCCGACTTCGATTCGATCGAAACCCTCTATGGCGTCGGATATCGTTTCGACGAACAGTGACGAGGACGACCTCGCCCTGAGCTGGTCGGGGCGCTGGTCGCTCGCGCACCGGATCCTGGCGGTCAACATCCTGACCCTGTTGCTGGTCGCGCTGAGCACGCTCTATCTCGATGTCTTCCGCAACCGGCTGAGCAAGGAACGCGTCCGCCAGACGCGAATCGAGAGCACCACCACCGCGGTCGCGCTGAACCATGTCCCCGAGGAGCGCTGGGGAGCGCTGATCGCGGCGACAGGCAAGGCAAGCAGGAACCGCCTTCGACTCTATGGTGCGGACGGCTCGCTGCTGATCGACAGCTGGGCGGGGAGCGGCCCGACCTACACGCTGCGCGATCCCGCAACCCAGGGCTGGACCAAGGACGTCGCCCGCGCCCTCGACAAGGGCTTCAACGCGATCGTCGGGGCGCCCAGGCTCGACGATTATGTCGAACCGGCGACCGACCGGCTGCAATCGTGGCCCGAGGCGGTGCGGGCGAAGCGGGACGGCGAGGACGTCACCGCCGTCCGCAACGCCCCGGACCTCACCCCGGTCATTTCCGCCGCGGTCCCGGTCGGCGACAAGATCCTACTCGTCACCGACAACGACCGCGCTTTCACCCGCACGGTGCGCTCCCAGCGCGCGCTGACCTTGGGCGCGATGACCGTCGTGCTGCTGGTCTCCCTGCTCCTCTCCTCGTTCCTGGCGCGGACCATCGTGAGGCCGCTGCGCCGCCTGGCGTTGGCCGCGCACCGGGTCCGGCTCGGCCGGGCGCGCGAGGTCAAGGTGCCGCGCCTGCCCTCGCGCAGCGACGAGATCGGCCTCCTCGCCCGCGCGGTCAGCGACATGAGCCAATCGCTGCGCCAGCGGATCGACAATATCGAAGCGTTTGCCGCCGATGTGACGCACGAGCTCAAGAACCCGCTGGCGTCGCTGCGCTCGGCGATCGACGGGCTCGACCGGGTCGAGGACCCGGCATTGCGCGAGAAATTGATGGGTATCGCGCGCGACGACGTTCGTCGGCTCGACCGGCTGATCAACGACATCGGCGAGGCGGCCAGGACCGACGCCGAGCTGGCCCGCGCCTTGTTCGAGCCGATCGACCTCGGCCATCTGATCGAGCAGGTCGTCGGAGCCTGGGAATCGCGCCGCGAGAAAGGCGACGCGCGGATCGCTTTCGCTCGCCCGCGCAAGGACAGCGCGGTGGTGATGGGCAAGGACGACCGGCTGGAGCGCGCGATCAACGCCATCATCGACAATGCGATCAGCTTTTCGCCGCCCGGCGGGCTGGTCGAGATCGCCGCCGCGCGGGTCGGCGACGAAGTCCGCATCCGCATCGACGACGAAGGTCCCGGGGTCCCCGCCGAGGCGCGCGAGGCGATTTTCGGACGCTTCCATTCGGACCGCCCGGGCGTAGAGAATTTCGGACGGCATTCAGGCCTCGGCCTTGCCATCGCCGAGGCGATCGTCAAAGGCCACGACGGGCAGATCGAGGTTCAGGATCGCGACGACGCGCCATCGGGAGCGCGATTCACCATCCGGCTTCCAGCGGCGGGGCGCGAATGAGCGAGCAATCCAACAGCGGCAATCTCGGCGCCGAATCGCGGCTGTCGGCCGAAACCCTCCACGCCAGCACGGTTGCGATCGACGGCCGCGCGGTGCTGATCAGCGGCCCGTCGGGATCGGGTAAGTCCGACCTCGCGCTGCGCCTGATCGACCGCGGCTTCACCCTTGTCAGCGACGACCAGACTTTGGTCCGGCGCGACGGCGGCCGGCTGCTTGCCTCGCCCCCGCCAACGATTGCCGGCAAGCTCGAAATCCGCGGCATCGGGATCGTCGAGATGGCCCATCAGGCCGATGTCCCGCTGGCGCTGCTGGTCGAACTGACCAGCGACATGCAACGCCTCCCCGACGACGCCCGCGAGCGGCCAATCCTCGGCATCGCCCTGCCGCTGGTCTCGATCGACGCGATGACCGCGTCGGCGGCGTCAAAGGTCGCGCTCGCCCTCGACCGCCTCGGCCTCGAGCCGCGATGAGCGAGCGGCGCGTGCCGCGGCTGTTGCTGGTCACCGGCCTGTCCGGGGCTGGCAAGTCGACCGTTCTCGACACGCTCGAGGACATGGGCTGGGACACGGTCGACAATCTGCCCGTCGATCTGCTCGAGGGTTTCTTGCGCGGCGGCGGCGAGTGCCGGGTTGCGCCCGCCGCGGTGGCGATGGATTCGCGCAGCCGCGGCTTCGACCCGCTGACCCTCCCCGCGATCATCCGCGCGATCGACGGTTTCGAGGCCGAGCTGGTCTATCTCGATTGTTCGGAGGGCGAGCTCATTCGCCGCTTCAACGCGACCCGGCGGCTCCACCCGATGGCGCTCGATCGCCCCGCCGAGGACGGCATCCAGCGCGAGCGCCGTCTGACCGAGCCCCTACGCAGCGCCGCCGACATCGTCCTCGACACCACCGATCTCAGCCCGAGCGACATCCGCGACGAGATCCGCCGCCGCTACGTCGGACAGTCGGACCAGCCGGTCGTCACCATCGCCTCCTTCTCCTTTGCGCGCGGCATTTCGCGGACCGCCGATTTGGTCTTCGACGTCCGCTTCCTCGCCAATCCGCACTGGATCGACGGGCTTCGCGAGCAGACCGGAGAGGATGTCGAGGTCCGCGCCTTCCTTGAGGACGACCCCGCCTGGGACGAGACCATCGAGCGGATTGTTTCGCTTCTCAACGACTGGATTCCGCGTTACTGGGCCGCCGGCAAAAATTATGTCACCGCCGCCCTCGGATGCACCGGCGGCCGGCATCGTTCGGTGGCCGCGGCCATCGCGGTTGCGGAACGGCTGCGGGCTTCGGGATTTGCTCCCAATCTCCGGCATCGCGATCTCGCCGCTTCGGTGGGGGGGTCGATCGGGCCGGGCGCGGAGAGCGCCGCGGCAGTGGAAGGCGAAAGCGAGTATTTGCGATGATCGGACTGGTGCTTGTGACCCACGGCCGGCTGGCCGAAGAATTCATCACGGCGATGGAGCATGTGGTCGGGCCGCAGGAGGCGATCGAGGCAATCTGCATCGGCGCCGACGACGATATGGAAAAGCGCCGCAAGGACATCGCCAAGGCGATTGCCAAGGTCGACGGCGGCCAAGGTGTGATCATTCTCACCGATTTGTTTGGCGGCACCCCGTCCAACCTCGCGATCAGCCTGATGAAGAGCGAGGATGTCGAGGTCATCGCCGGCGTCAATCTGCCGATGCTCATCCGGCTGGAGGGCGCGCGGAAAGTGATGCCGGTCCACGCCGCGGTGGCGGCGGCGCGCGAGGCCGGGCGCAAATATATTTCGGTCGCGTCCGAGATCCTCGGGGAAGCAGCGGCTTGAGCGACGCTTCACGCGAGGTCCGCATCACCAACGCCAGGGGCCTCCACGCCCGCGCCAGCGCCAAGTTCGTCAATCTCGCGGCCGAGCTCGGCTGCCCGATTGAGGTCGAGAAAGACGGACACAAGGTCACCGGCACCTCGATCATGGGCCTGATGATGCTCGGCGCCGCGAAAGGCGATTCGATCGTCATCCATGTCTCGGGCGCCGACGCGGAGAGCGCGCTCGCCCGGCTGGTCGCGCTGGTCGAAAGCAAGTTCGGGGAAGATTGAGGGCGCGTGGCAAGAGAAGTCACCGCCTTTTCGAACACCACCGTCAAGCGGCTCCGCGCGCTACGCGACAAGAAGGCGCGGCGGAGCGAGGGGATGTTCCTCGCCGAAGGCTTGCGGGTCATGGCGGAAGCGCGTGACAGCGGCGTGCTGCCCGAGATTGTCGCGTTTGCTGACGAAGGCGCCAAGCACCCGCTCGCGGCGGAAATCATCGCCGCCGCCGAAGCCGCGGGCGCCGAGGCGATCCACGTCAGCGGCGACATCCTCGTCAAGATGTCGGGCAAGGACAATGCCCCGCTGCTGATCGGCGCCTATCGCCAGCCAGCGACCGCTCTCGAGGGGCTCGACCGCTCGGCCAGCGACCTGTGGATCGTTGCGCAAGCGCTGCGCGATCCGGGCAATCTCGGGACCATATTGCGTACTGGGGACGCGGTCGCGGCGGGCGGGTTGATCCTGATCGACGATTGCGCGGACCCGTTTTCGGTCGAGGCGGTGCGCGCATCGATGGGGGCGATCTTCACCCAGAAAATCGCGGCGGCTTCGTGGAGCGAGTTTGTGCCATGGCTTCGCGCTGGAGCCGGTCAGCTGGTCGGCACCAGCCTGAAGACCGAGGTCGATTATCTGGGCGCGCGTTACAACAAGCCCTGCTTCCTGCTCGTCGGCAACGAAAGCCACGGCCTGCCCGAAGCGTACGAGGCCGAGTGCGACAGCCTCGTCAAAATCCCGATGATGGGCCGCGCCGACAGCCTCAACGCCGCGGTCGCGGCCGCGGTCATGGCCTTTCAGGTCCGCGCGAGCCGGCGGTGACGGAAC
>JANNDN010000130.1:0-1935 GCA_031387795.1 Sphingomonas sp. | reverse complement strand
GGGGTTCGAGCTGGTCGAGCAGCTCGGCTGGCGGGTGCCGGACGCGATTTTCTATCCCACCGGCGGCGGCACCGGGCTGATCGGGATGTGGAAGGCGTTCGCGGAAATGGAGGCGGTCGGGCTGATCGGACCCGAGCGGCCGCGAATGTTCGCGGTCCAGGCCGAAGGCTGCGCGCCGATGGTGCGGGCGTTCGAGGCGGGGGAAGAGTTCGCCGAGCGGTGGGATGATGCAGCGACGGTCGCGACCGGCATCCGCGTGCCCAAGGCGGTCGGCGATTTCCTCATCCTGCGCGCGGTTCGAGAGAGCGGCGGCGCGGCGATCGCGGTTTCAGACGGGGCGATCCTCGAAGCGGTCGACGATGTCGCGCGCAAGGACGGGATGCTGCTGTGTCCCGAGGGCGGCGCGGTGGTGGCGGGGTGGCGGACGGCGCGGACACGCGGGCTGGTCGGGGCGGACGAGCGCGTGCTGCTGTTCAACTGCGCGAGCGGGAGCAAATATCCGCTGGAGGATCGGGCGGAGCGGATCAGGCTGGCCGGAACGACGCCGCGCGACCTTCTTCGAGGCCCATAAACGAGTAAACCCCGCCAACCGAGGTTGGCGGGGTTCCATGTTTCTTTGGCCGAAGCCTCCGAAACACAGTCTCTGAATAGCCGATTCTCCGCGATTCGCGAGTCAAATCTGCGGCTGCTCACCGATATTTGGGGGCGGATCAGTGGATAAACCTGTGCGACTCGCGGATTGCGGCGATTCTGGCGGCCACGCGTTCCCGGGGCATGGCGGACAAAAGGCTCCGGATTGCGAGCTACAACATCAACGGGATCACCAGCCGGCTGCCGGTGCTGCTCGGCTGGCTCGCCGAATTCGCGCCCGACGTGGCGTGCCTGCAGGAGCTCAAGTGCACCGACCAGGCATTCCCCGTCGCGGCGATCGCGGACGCCGGCTATCAGGCGATCTGGCATGGCCAGCAACGCTGGAACGGGGTCGCGATCCTCAGCCGGGTGGGCGCGCCGGTCGAAACCCGGCGCGGGCTGCCGGGTGACCCCGACCCGGCGCAGAGCCGCTACCTCGAGGCCGCGGTCGCGGGCGTGCTGATCGGCAACCTCTATCTCCCCAACGGCAACCCCAAGCCGGGGCCCAAGTTCGATTACAAGCTGGCGTGGATGGACCGGCTCGCCGAGCACGCGCGGGGGCTGATCGACGCTGCGGTGCCGGCGATGCTGATCGGCGACTATAATGTCATCCCGACCGATCGCGACGTCTACAAGCCCGAACGTTGGGCGAAGGACGCGCTGTTCGCGGCGGAAGCGAAGGAGAGGTTCGCGGCGCTGGTCGGGCAGGGCTGGACCGATGCGCTCCGCCATCTTCACCCCGACGAGCGGATCTACACCTTCTGGCCCTATTGGCGGCAATCGTTCGAGCGCGATGCCGGCATTCGCATCGATCACGCGCTGCTCAGCCCGGAGCTCGCTCCGCGGCTGATTGCAGCGGGGGTCGACCGCACTCCGCGCGCGCTTGAAAAGACCAGCGATCACGCGCCGGTCTGGGTCGACCTAAAGGCTTAGGGGGGTGGACCGGGAGCGGCGTCGCCGGCTCTGAAACGAGTAAACCCCGCCAACCGAAGTTGGCGGGGTTCCATGTTTCTTTGGCCGAAGCCTCCGAAACACAGTCTCTGAATAGCCGATTCGCAGCGCTTTGCGAGTCAATTCGGCGCGCACCTGATTGAAACTGGTGGGTGAAGCTGTGGACAAGTCCGGCACGGTTGTGTGCACAAAACCGCCTCAGCTTTCGGTCACGTCCTTGATATTATCCTCGCTGTTGCGATCGACGTAATAATTATAGGGGTCGATCCCCGCGAAGGCAGGCTTGGTCTTGCTCCGCAGCACGATCACCTGGCTCCCGCCGCGCACCGGCTCGCGCTTCATCGCGATGACGTC
>JANNDN010000129.1:0-4538 GCA_031387795.1 Sphingomonas sp. | reverse complement strand
CAACTGCTCGGCCGCCTCGACGGCTTGCGCGACGGTCATCGCCGGGAAGCCCGCCGGAACCGGCACCCCGTATCGCGCAAGCAGTTCCTTGGCCTGATATTCGTGGATGTTCATGGTGGCGCGCCTTAATCAGAACATTGCTGCGATGCAAAGTAACGACCACCCTTCCCGAAAGATCATCCATGTCGACATGGACGCCTTTTACGCGTCGGTCGAACAGCGCGACGATCCTTCGCTCAAGGGGCGGCCGGTCGCGGTCGGAGGCGGTCATCGCGGCGTGGTCGCGGCGGCGAGCTATGAAGCGCGGACGTTCGGGGTGCGCTCGGCAATGCCCTCGGTGACGGCCAAGCGCCGCTGCCCCGAACTGGTCTTCGTCAAGCCGCGCTTCGAGGCGTACAAAGCGGTATCGCGGCAAATCCGCGCGATTTTCGCCGACTACACCGAGCTGGTCGAGCCGCTGAGCCTCGACGAAGCCTATCTCGACGTCAGCGAGGACCGGCTGGGGCACGGCAGCGCGCGGGCCATCGCGCAGGACATTCGCCGCCGCATCGCCGCCGAAACCGGGCTCACCGCCTCGGCCGGGGTCAGTTACTGCAAATTCATCGCCAAGCTGGCGAGCGATCACCGCAAGCCCGACGGGCTAACCGTCATCACCCCCGAGCGCGGCCCCGCCTTCGTCGCCTCGCTGCCGGTGGCGCGGTTCCACGGCGTCGGCCCCAAGACCGCGGCGCGGATGGAGCGGCTCGGGATCATGACCGGCGCCGATCTTCTCGGCTGGAGCCCGGCCGCGCTCCAGGCGCATTTCGGCAGTTCGGCCAACTGGTACTGGCGGATCGCGCGCGGCATCGACGAGCGCGAGGTCAAAGCCGACCGGCCGTACAAATCGGTCAGCGCCGAACGCACCTTCGACAGCGATCTCAGTGACCCCGCTTTGCTTGCCGCCGAGCTCGACCGCGTCGCCGGTTATGCCTGGGACCGGGTCGAGCGCGCCCGGGTCCGCGGGAGGACGGTCACGCTCAAGGTCAAATTCGCCGATTTCACGCTCATCACCCGCTCGAAAAGCTTTACCGCGCCAATCGCCGATCTGGCCGCTTTTACCGCCGCCGGGCAGGCGCTGCTCGCCGCTCTGCACCCGGTCCCGCGCGGCATCCGCCTGCTCGGGCTCGGCCTCCACAACCTCATCGGCGAGGATGATGGGGAGCCGGCCCAGCTGGGACTCGCAATTTGAGGGAAATGCTGTTATAAAGTTGCAACATACGGGGCCGCCGCGAACCAGCTGCGGCCTTTAATTCAAGGGAAGCTTCAAAAACCGGCGAAGGGTCTCGGCCATAGGTCGCCTTGGGGAGGGCGGTGTGCAGATGCCGGCCCCGTCGCCTCATTCGGAAAGGTCTATAATGGCTACAAAGGCGCTTAGCTTCGACGTTGGCGATTACGTCGTGTACCCCAAACACGGTGTCGGCCGCGTCGTTGAGCTGCAAAGCACCGAAATCGCCGGCACCAGCCTCGAGCTGTATGTCCTGCGCTTCGAGAAAGAGAAAATGACCCTCCGCGTGCCCGTCAACAAGGCGGACTCTGTGGGGATGCGCAAGCTTTCCAGCGACAAGACGATGAAGGACGCGCTCGAAACGCTCAAGGGCAAGCCCAAGGTCAAGCGCACCATGTGGTCGCGCCGCGCCCAGGAATATGAAGCCAAGATCAATTCGGGCGACCTGACCTCGATCGCCGAAGTGACCCGCGACCTGTTCCGCCCCGAAGAGGCGCCCGAGCAGAGCTATTCCGAGCGCCAGATCTTCGAAGCCGCTTCGTCGCGCCTGGCGCGCGAGCTTGGCGCGATGGAGCAGACCGACGAGAAATCGGCGCTGGCCAAGATCCTCGAGATTCTCAACGAATCCTGGCCGATCCACAACAAGGTCAAGGAAGAGGCATAAGTCCGCTTCCACTCGACCAAGCAAAGGGCGTGGCCTTCGGGCCGCGCCTTTTTTTCGTCCGGCGCGCGGCTTCGATCGGCTGCTCTTAAAGCGCTCTTAACCATGACCGGGGAATAAGGCGGTCATGCGCTTCCTCACTCTCCTCGTTCTGGGCTCGGCCCTCGTGCCAGCGCCCGCCTCGGCGGCGACGCGCAATTTCGGCATCCGCAGCTTCGAGAAAATCCGCGTCGAGGGACCGTATCGCGTGGTCCTGAAAACCGGCGTCGCGCCTTTTGCCAGGGCCAAGGGCTCGCAGGCCGCGCTCGACCGCATCGACCTCGAGATGCGCGGCAACGTGCTGCTCGTCCGCGCCGGTCCGTTCAACCGCAATCCGTCCGCCGCCGCTTTGGCCCCGGTCGAGATCGAGATCGGCACCCACGATCTCACTTCGGCGACGGTCAACGGCGCGGGCAACCTCGCCATCGACAAGGTCAAGGGTTTGACGTTCGAGCTGTCGGTCCAGGGTTCGGGAATGAGCGAGATCGGCGCAGTGGCGGTCGATCAGCTGTCGGCCAACCTCGGCGGCAACGCCAGCGCCCGGCTATCGGGCAAGGCCAAGACCTTCACCGCCATCTTGCGCGGCCTCTCAACCCTCGACGCGTCAGGACTCGAGGTCGCCGACGCGGTGCTCGGCGCCGAGGGCCCGTCGACGGTCCGCGCCAAGGTCACCAGGGCCGCGAAAATCGACGGTCGCGGCACCGCCAGCTTCACGCTCGCGGGGCGGCCGAGCTGTACGCTCAAGGTTCAGGGCAGCGCCAGCGTCAGCGGCTGCAAATAGGCTCTAGTTGAGCGTGGCGCGCGCTTCGACGCCCGACAGGAAGTTCCACAACGCGCCGGCCAGTTCCTCGCCCGCCGCGACCGCTTCTTCCCGCTGATCCGCGGGCAGGCGGTCGAGCAGGTCGCGGCACACCTGGCTGTGCTCGACGTCCGCGCTCTCGTGGACGCGGAAAAAGCGCAGGGTTGGCTCGTCGCTGATCCCGTAGCGGTCGATCAGCCCTTCGATCTTGGCCGCGGCGACGCCGGGAAACTGGCTCTCATAGGCATAAAGCGCGCCCAGCCCCGCGGCATAGGATTGGCGCGAGAGTTTGCGGAAGGTGTCGATCAGCACCTGGGTCTCGGGGTTGAGCTCGGCCGATTGCACCGATGCCTCGTCCGCGCCGATCCCGCCGGCGAACAGCAACCACAGCGACGCGTGGTCCTGCTTGCCCGCCTCGACGCCCTCTTCCTCGGCGAGGTTTTCGGCAAGCATCCGGCGGCCTTCGCGGTCGGGGCAGGCGCTGTGGACCGCGCTCACCGCGCGCGGAAAGGCTTCGACGTGATGGAAATATTGGCGCGAATAATCGGCCAGGGTCGCGAGCGGCAGGCGGCCCTCGGTCCATGCCTGGTAAAACGGATGGCTGAGCATCGCGCGGTCGGCGACCTTGCTATCGATGCGGGTCGAGGTGGTAGTCATGGCGCTGCTCCCGGAGTGAAGAATTCAGGAGATCGGAAATAGGGACCCGCGCCCGCCCCCGCAAGCGATTCGCGGGGGGCTAGACCAAAGCCAGCGCGTTGAGTTTGCCGTAGAGCCGCGGCGGGAGCGCGCCGAGCCCGCTGTCGTCGCCGTCGGCGCCGGGCGCGTCGGCATCCTCGAGATAGCGCCAGCCCTGGTGCGCGCGCTTCGGCGCCGGCGAGATCAGCTCGAGCGTGCCCGCCACGACGATGTCGATGCGCCCGTCCTTGCGCTCCTCGAAGCGCAGAATCTGCTGGCGTCCGATCAGACGGTGCTTGACGATCCAGTGGATCGAACCGCCGATCAGCTCCTCCATCCTTTTGGGTCGCATCTTGGTCGCCACCCGCATCTCGCCGCCATGAGTCCGCGCGACAACGCGCTTCTCGAGCGCCTCGATTGTCCGGCACCCGAACGCGACCTTGGTCAGATGGAGCAAAGCCATATGGCTCGAATGATCGTCGCAGACTGCAATTTCAAGGCTTTGCGACACCCCGGACCTGATCCGGGGTCTGCCTGTTCCTTCGTCGGCGAATGAAGGCAGGCGGATCCCGGCTCAAGGCCGGGGTGACTTTTCAGCGACCCAGCCCCGCCGCCGTCGCCAGCCCGAGGAAGACGAGGAAGCCCATCGAATCGGTGACCATGGTGACAAACACGCTGCTCGCGACCGCGGGATCGGCCTCGAACCGCTCGAGCGTCAGCGGCACCAGGACCCCGGCGAGGCCCGCGATGACGATGTTGGTGAGCATCGCCGCGGCGATCACCAGCCCCAGCTCGGACGAGCCGAGCACCAAGGTCACCCCGATCCCGATGAGGATCGCGATCGTCACCCCGTTCATCAGCGCGACGCGAATCTCGCGCCACACCGAGCGCCAGTGGTTGGAACTGGTCAGCTGGTTGGTGGCGATCGCTCGGACCGTCACCGCCAGCGTCTGGGTGCCTGCATTGCCGCCGACCCCGGCGACGATCGGCATCAGCGCCGCGAGCACCGCCATGCGCTCGATCGAGGCTTCGAACGCGCGGATGATGAACGCCGCGACCAGCGCGGTCAGCAGATTGGCGATCAGCCACCGCACCCGCGA
>JANNDN010000108.1:0-1724 GCA_031387795.1 Sphingomonas sp. | reverse complement strand
TGCGACGAAGCAAAACGCCGGCGCAGAACAGCTTCAGGACGAAATGCGGCCCCCGCTGCAGGGGTGGATGGGCCATGCAGAACCGTTCGAGTTTAGCGACGATTATCGCCCGGCGGCGGGAATGCGCCGTTTCCTGACCGGGACGCCGTCGATCCTTGCGCTCGCCGCGCTCGAATGCGGAATCGCCACCTTCGATGGTTTCGAAATGGCCGAAGTCGAGATGCGTTCGCGCCAATTGTCGCAGGCCTTCATCGACCGAGTCGAGGAACGGTGCGCAGGTCGCCTGCTCCTCGCGTCCCCGAGTGATCCGGGCGAGCGGGCGAGCCATGTCTGCTTCGCGCACCCGGCGGGCTATGCGCTGATACAGGCACTGATCACGCGCAAGGTGATCGGCGATTTCCGAGCGCCAGACCTGATGCGCTTCGGGTTCACCCCGCTTTACCTCGGCGAGGCCGATGTCATCCGCGCCGCCGATATCCTCGGCGATATCCTCGACAGCGGCGAATGGGACGACCCGCGCTTCCACGCGCGGTCGCGGGTCACTTAGCCGCAATCAGGCCCTGCGCGTCCTCGATCAGCTTGACCCAGTCGGCGAAAGCTTCGGCGATTTGCTTGACGAAAGCCTTCGTGGCGCCGTCCGCGAGCAGCCCGTCCTCCCCGAAGCTGTCGTCGCCGACATGGCCGAGATAGGCCTCGGGATGCTGCATCACGGGCATATTCAAGAACACGCACGACTGGCGGATCTGGTGGTTGGCGCCGAACCCGCCGATCGCCCCGGGCGAGGCGGTCACGATCGCCGCGGGCTTGCGGTTCCAGACGCTGCTGCCGTAGGGCCGCGAGCCGACGTCGATGGCGTTCTTGAGCACGCCGGGGATGCCGCGATTATATTCGGGGCTGACGAACAGGATTCCGTCGGCCTCGGTGATTTGCTTGCGAAAGCGGGCGTAGCTGGCGGGCTCCTGTGGCGAGCCGTCGTAATCCTGATCGTACAACGCCAGATCGCCAATCTCGACGATCGTGCAATCGAGGCGATCTTTTTCGAGCGCGCAGATCGAGCGCGCGACTTTGCGGTTGATGCTGGCTTCGCGGAGCGAGCCGACGAGGATCGCAATTCTATGTTTGGCCATATGCTTGTTCCTTAGCGGCGTTTGCTTTGGTGGCGGATGTTGGGCGGACGGCCGCGCCTGCCTTTGTCGGGCGGGCGGCGGACGCGGTCACGGCGTTGCGGGGCCGAGCCGCCATAGCTGCCCTCGGGAAGTTCGAAGCGGAGCGAGCCGGTGACCGGATTGGCGTCGGCGAGCCGCAGTTCAAGCCGCTGGCCGAGCCGGAATGTATCGCCGCTCTCGTCCCCGACGAGCGTCCGCGCGGCCTCGTCGAAGCGGAAATATTCGCGCCCGAGGTCGCGCGCGAACAGCAGGCCGTCACCGCCCAGGCCGTCGACCGTGGCGAAGAAGCCAAAGCTCTGGACACCGGTGATCCGGCACTTGACGATCTGCCCGACACGATCGGCGAGGAAGGCAGCAACATAGCGGTCGATGGTCTCGCGCTCGGCTTCCATCGCGCGCCGCTCGAGCAGCGAAATCTGCTCGCCGATCTCGTCGAACCGGCCTTCTTCGCCCGGCGGAAGCCCGCCCTCGCCGAGCCGGTAGGCGCTGACCAAGGAGCGGTGGACGAGGAGGTCGGCATAGCGGCGGATGGGCGAGGTGAAATGCCCGTAAGTGGCG
>JANNDN010000099.1:0-2518 GCA_031387795.1 Sphingomonas sp. | reverse complement strand
CCTTCCACCTCCACGATATCGAGGCCGAGAACCGGCGGCTCGAGGCCTCGCGCGACAGCCGCGTCCTCGGCACGATCGTCACCGCCTCGCCCGAAATGCACAAGGTCACCCGGACCATCGAGCGCGTCGCCAGCGCCGCTGTCTCGGTGATGCTGCTCGGAGCAAGCGGCACCGGCAAGGAATTGCTCGCCAAGGCGGTCCACGAAAAGAGCGGCCGGACCGGCACGTTCGTACCGATCAATTGTGCCGCGATCCCCGAGAACCTGCTCGAAGCTGAACTGTTCGGCTACGAGCGCGGCGCCTTCACCGGCGCGGTCAAATCCAACGTCGGCAAGATCGAGCTGGCCGAGGGCGGCACCTTGTTTCTGGACGAAGTGGGCGACATCCCGCTGCCGCTCCAGGTCAAGCTGCTGCGCTTCCTCCAGGAACGGGTGATCGAGCGCATCGGCGGGCGCAGCACGATATCCGTCGACACGCGGATCGTCTGCGCCACTCACCAGCACCTCGAAGCGATGATCGCCGAGGGCCGCTTCCGCGAGGATCTCTATTACCGGCTGGCGGAGATCGTGGTCACCATCCCCTCGCTCGCCGAGCGCCCGGGTGACGCGGTCCTCCTCGCCCGCCACTTCCTCCATCGCTTCGCGCGCGAGCTCAATCCCGACGTCGCCGGCTTCGCGCCCGACGCACTCGACGCGATCGATTCCTATCCGTGGCCGGGCAACGTCCGCGAGCTCGAGAATCGGGTCAAACGGGCGATCATCATGGCCGAGGACAAGCAGCTCGCCGCCAGCGATCTCGACCTGCCGGCGAAGGACGGTAATGGCAGCGCGGACAAAAAGCCGATCAACCTGCGCGCGGCGCGCGAAGTCGCCGACCGCCGCGCCATCCATCAGGCGATGACCCGGACCGAGAACAATATTTCGGGCGCGGCCAAACTGCTCGGGATCAGCCGACCGACGCTTTACGACCTGATGAAGCAATATCATCTGCAGGGCTGAGACGTTTTTTCGACGGAAGGCGTGGATTGAAGGGCGGCGAACGCGCTATCGCGGCGCGCTTTCCAGTCTCCGGAGAATCGCGTCATGGATCGTCGTCAATTTCTCGCCACCGGCTCCGCTTTCGCGCTAGCGCTGCCGCTCGGCGCCGGGCGCGCGTTGGCGGCGCCGCAACCGAATGCAGCCCCCGGCGATGCCGCACTCAATGCTACCTTCGAGCGGATCTTCGACGAGCAGGTCGCGACCTCGCCGATGCTCGCCACCCAGCTTGCGCTCGACAAGGGCAAGCTCGCCAACCTTCGTTTTCACTTCGACACCACCCCGACGGTCCAGGACCGGGCGGAGGAGATCGCGCGGACCAACAAGTTTATCGGCTGGCTCGAGGCGGTGCCCGAAAGCGGACTGTCCGGCAGCGCCAGACTCAATCGCGAGGTCGTGATCTGGGATCTCAAAACCCAGAATATCGGGCCCGAGCGCTTCGACTTGCCCAACCCCCAGTCGCCTTATGTGCTGAGCCAGCAGGACGGCGCCTATTTCTCGATTCCCGACTTCCTCGACAGCGGGCATACGATCGACAATGCGAACGATGCCGAGGCCTATCTGTCGCGATTGTCCGAATTTCCGGCACTGCTCGACAACGATACCGCCGAAACCCGGCGCCAGGCCGCAAAGGGGTTCCTCGCGCCTGGCTGGTCGCTCGATCTGGTCGAGAAGCAGTTGCTTGCGGTGCGCGAGCCCGGCGCAGGCGAAAGTGGCATGGTGACCTCGCTCGCGACCCGTGCCGCGGCCAAAAATCTTCCCGGCAATTGGGCGGCCAGGGCCACCAAGATCGTCGAAACGCAGGTCTATCCGGCGCTCGACCGGCAGCTGGCGACGGTCCGCGAACTACGCCCGACGACGCGGCCCGGCGACGGCCTGTGGCGGGTTCCGCGGGGCGACGAAATCTATGCCGCCGCGCTGGCCGAAGCAACCACCACGACGATGAGCGCGGACGAGATCCACGCCATCGGCCTCCAGCAGGTGGCCGAGATCAGCGCCGAGCTCGACACATTGCTGCGTTCGGCCGGCTACACCAATGGCAGCGTCGGCGAGCGGCTGACCGCGCTCAACAAGGACCCGCGGCAACTTTACCCGGATACCGACGCGGGCCGCGCCGAACTGATCGCCGGGCTCAACACCGGCATTGCCCACATCAAGGCGAAGCTTCCGCGCGCGTTCCACATCGTTCCGCCCGAGCCGCTCGACATCCGCCGGGTCCCGCCCGAGATTCAGGACGGCGCGTCGAATGGCTATTATCGCCAGGCGTCGCTCGACGGGTCGCGGCCGGCGATCTATTTCATCAACCTCAAGAGCACCGCCGACTGGCCCAGATATTCGCTCCCCTCGCTGACCTATCACGAAGGCTATCCGGGCCATCATTTGCAGCTGATGACCGCGCAGAATGCGGGCGACATGCCGATGCTGCGGCGGATCGCTTTCTATTCGGCCTATGGCGAAGGCTGGGCGCTCTACGCCGAATCGGT
>JANNDN010000069.1:0-3090 GCA_031387795.1 Sphingomonas sp. | reverse complement strand
ATTCGGTCGGCGAAGTCGGTCGCTTCGGCGCCCCGTCGCGCCGCGACACCGGGCACGGCAAGCTCGCCTGGCGCGCGCTTCACCCGATGCTGCCGAGTGCGGAAGAATTCCCGTATACGATCCGCGTTCTCAGCGACATCACCGAGAGCAATGGATCCTCGTCGATGGCCACCGTCTGCGGCGGCTCGCTGTCGATGATGGACGCGGGCGTTCCGCTCAAGCGTCCGGTTGCCGGCATTGCCATGGGCCTGATCCTCGAGGGCAAGGACTTTGCCGTCCTCAGCGACATCCTCGGCGATGAGGATCATCTCGGCGACATGGACTTCAAGGTCGCCGGCACCAGCGAGGGCATCACCTCGCTGCAGATGGACATCAAGGTCGCCGGCATCACCGAGGAAGTGATGAAGGTCGCTCTGGCTCAGGCCAAGGACGGCCGCGCGCACATTCTCGGCGAAATGGCCAAGGCGCTCGACCACACGCGCGAGGAGCTGTCGGCTCACGCGCCGCGGATCGAGACTTTGCAGATCGCCAAGGACAAGATCCGCGAAGTCATCGGCACCGGCGGCAAGGTCATCCGCGAAATCGTCGCGACGACTGGTGCCAAGGTCGACATCGACGACGAGGGCCTGATCAAGATTTCGTCCTCCGACCTCACCCAGATCGAGGCCGCGCGCCAGTGGATCATGGGCATCGTCGCCGAGCCCGAGCCGGGCACCATCTACACCGGCAAGGTCGCCAGTATCGTCGATTTCGGCGCGTTCGTGACCTTCATGCCGGGCAAGGATGGCTTGGTTCACGTCTCCGAGATCAAGAACGAGCGGGTCGAGAATGTCCGTGACGTCCTGAGCGAAGGCCAGGAGGTCAAGGTCAAGCTGGTCGAGGTCGACCAGCGCGGCAAGGTGCGCCTGTCGATGCGCCTGGTCGATCAGGAAACCGGCGAGGAAATCGCCGACACCCGCCCCCCGCGCGAACCGCGCGAAGGCGGCGATCGTGGACCCCGTGGTGATCGTGATCGCGGCCCCCGCCGTGATGGCCGTGGCCCGCGGCGCGAAGGCGGCGGCGAAGGTCGCGGCGATCGCGGTCCCCGGCGTGAAGGCGGCGACCGCGACCGTGCACCGCGCGGCGAGAGCCGTGGCGGCGACCGCGACCGCGGCCCCCGTCCCGAGCGCAGCGAAGGCGGCAAGGACGAGGGCCCCGAGCCCAAATTCTCGCCCGCTTTCCTGACCGGCGACGAATAAGCTTCAATCTCTCGACGAATACGCGCCCCTCGGCCCAGCGCCGGGGGGCGTTTTTCGTTGTGCGGACGGGGTCTTGGTCCGCCGACTCCCTTTGCGGGTCCGAAATGATTATGATCGCTCAGTTCATCGATGGGGGAATGAGCAGTGATCCACGCTTTTCGTGCCATGACCGCGGCGCTGTGCCTGACCGCGGCCGCGCCTTTGATGGCGCAGGGGGCGGCGAAGTCCGCCGCGCTCGAGCTGGCCAAGAAATCCGAGCATTTGAAGCCCGGCCAGTGGCTGCTCTATCCCGAGATCGCGCCTGAGGGCCCGGTGCTGGTCTATGTCGATCTCGGCCGCCAGCTCGCGACCATCTATCGCAACGGAGTGCGCATCGGGGTCAGCACCATCTCCTCGGGCAAGGACGGCTTTTCGACTCCGACCGGCGTGTTCACGATCCTCGAGAAGGACAAGGATCACCGCAGCCGTACCTACGACGACGCGCCAATGCCCTATCAGCAACGGCTGACGTGGAAGGGCGTCGCGATGCACGCCGGCAACCTGCCCGGCTTTCCCGCCAGCCACGGCTGCGTCCGGCTGCCAATGGAGTTCGCCAAAAGGCTGTTCCAGGTGACTCCTATGGGGGGACGGTGGTCATCGCCGGCGGGCACGAGGACCCGATCAAACGGCCGGTCGCGGGGGTCCTGGCGCCGTCGATGCAGGGCGTCACGCCGGCTCCGGCCATGCCGCTGTCGCCGGGCGGCAATTTCACCTGGAACGAGGCCGCGGCGCCCGACGGTCCGGTCTCGATCATCATTTCAACCGGCGACCAGCAGGTCGTCGTCCTGCGCCACGGGGTCGAGATCGGTCGCGCCCACGCGGTCGTCGCCCAGCAGAGCAGCGAGGCGCAGGTGATGACGCTCGCCGGCGGCCTCAACCCGCAATGGATCCAGGTTGGCGTCTCCGACCTCACCGGCGAGCCGGCCGAGATCATCTCGACCGAGCGGGTCGAACAGATGCGCCTGCCCGAAGAATTCGTGAAGCGGATGCGCGGCGCGATCAAGCCCGGCACCACCATCCTCGTCACCCAGGCAAGCGTGACCAACGACACCACCGGCCGCGAACAAACGGTGATGGATGCGGGCGAGGACAAGCCCGGAAGCTAAGGGGCGAAAGAGCACGCGTTCGGCCGTTTCGGCGGGCGTTGCACGAGGGGAAAATCGCGGCTAGGGAGCCGCCTCACCCAAGGCGCGGGGCTGTAGCTCAGATGGGAGAGCGCTGCAATCGCACTGCAGAGGTCAGGGGTTCGATTCCCCTCAGCTCCACCAGCCTCAACCAGGCTGGTCGATCCCGCGCCGCGCTTCACAAATTCTGTCCCCGTTGGCGGGCAACCGCGCGCCCGGCGATTGCGATCCGGCGGGGGCGAAAAAGCACTGACGCGACGAAAATCATTCTCGTGCGTTGAGCGGGCGTGAGGACCAGGGCGCGATATGCCCCCGGATCCTCGATCGAAACTTCGACGGCGCCGATCGCTAGCCGCGGCTTCGATAACCTGCCCCAATAACGGGCAGCCGGCCCGGCCGCGTTTCCCCTTCGCGGCCGGGCTTTTTTATGCCCTATTTTATGCCGGCGTTCGGGCGTAAGCGCCGATTTCACCCCCGATGATGGAGAGCAATGTGGCCCGCGCCTGGCACCTCAAGTCCCGCCCCGACGGAATGCCGAATATGGACAATTTCGAGCTTGGAGAGCTCGCTTTGCCGCCGCTCGGCGATGGCGACATCCGCGTCCGCAACCTGTGGCTCTCGGTCGATCCCTACATGCGCGGGCGGATGAACGACGTGAAAAGCTATGTCCCGCCGTTCCAGGTCGGCGC
>JANNDN010000058.1:0-9809 GCA_031387795.1 Sphingomonas sp. | reverse complement strand
CCCGCTCGTTCGCGGCGAGGTGGGTTTCGGCACGGCGGGCGCGAATCGCGCGGGCATAGGCTGCGGGCGAAATCCCGAGCGCACGAGTGAACAGTCGCTGAAAAAGGTGCGGGGCGTAGCCGACCGCGGACGCAATCTCGTCGAGCCGCGGCGCTTCCTCCGCGCCCTCGATGATCGCCACCGCTTTGACCACGGCCGCTTCGTCGCGAGCGACTTCGTCGGGCCGACAGCGCAGGCAGGCGCGGTAGCCAGCGGCGCGCGCCTCCTCGTTGGTCGCGTAGAACGCGACGTGCTCGCGCTTGGGCCGGCGCGCCGGGCAGCTCGGCTTGCAGTAAATGCCGGTGGTCGAGACCGCGCCGATCACGCGGCCGTCCCAGCTGCGATCGCGCCGCTCGAAGGCGGCCCAGGCGGCGTCGGGATCGATCCCTTGGTCAATTTTTCGCATCAACATGGACGTAGCATAAACCGCCCGGATAGACCGCGCGTCCGATGGCTTGCGATCAAAGTGAAATAGCGATCGAGGAGGGCGGACTGGAGGAGCCGGACGTCCAGACGCTCCTCGATCTGCACTTCGCCGAAATGCGCGCCGATTCGCCGCCCGAGGCCTGCCATGTCCTGCCCGCGCAATCGCTGCGCAGCCCGAACATCCGCTTCTTCACCGCCCGCGACGGTGCCGGCGATTTGCTCGGCGTCGGCGCTCTCCAGACACTCGAGCCCGGACATGGCGAGATCAAGTCGATGCGCACCGCCAAGGCCGCGCTCGGCCGCGGGGTCGGGCGCGCGCTCCTCGATCAGCTGATCGCCCAAGCGCGCACTGCGGGAATGACGAAACTCAGCCTCGAAACCGGCAATAGCGCGCTGTTCGATGCCGCCAACCGGCTCTACCTTGGCGCGGGCTTCGTCCGTTGCGGTCCGTTCGGCTGTTACAAACCCACCGATTTCACGCACTTTTACACCCGCGCGATCTGACCCGCCTTGCATCGGGCGCGACCCCTTGCTAGGGGCGCCGCAACCCATGGGGGCGCGCGGTTTTTTCCGGCTGCTGCGCCCCGTTTGATACATGGGGGCACATTCCAGTTCTGGAGCTTTTCTCGCGTGGAGACTTCCGGCGGCATTCGGGCCAGCTTAGCGGGGCGTTACGCGTCCGCGCTGTTCGACCTCGCCCGCGATGAGCGGCAGATCGAAGCGGTCGCATCGAGCCTCGATACCTTGCGCTCGGCGCTCGCCGATTCGAAGGATTTGTCGGGCCTGATCGCGAGCCCGTTGGTCGGACGCGCGGATGCCGGGAAGGCCTTTGCAGCGCTTAGCCCCAAGCTCGGGCTCGACCCGATCACCGCCAAATTCCTCGCCGTCCTCGCCCGCAACGGCCGCAAGAGCCAGCTGATGCCGGTCATCAGCGCCTTCCGCCGGCTCGCCGCCGACCATCGCGGCGAGGCCACCGCCGAAGTCGTTACCGCGCGCCCGCTCGCCGACGATCAGCTCGCGAAACTCAAGGCGCAGCTGCGCACCCGCGCCGGCCGCGACGTCGCCATCGACGCCAGCGTCGACCCGGCGATCCTCGGCGGCATCGTCGTCAAGCTGGGCAGCCAGCAGATCGACGCCTCGATCCGCACCAAACTCAACCGACTCGCCCAGGCAATGAAAGGCTAAGGCAACACAAATGGATATCCGCGCCGCTGAAATCTCCCGCGTGATCCGCGACCAGATCGCGAATTTCGACGCCGAGGCCGAAATTTCCGAAGTCGGCACCGTCCTCTCGGTCGGCGACGGCATCGCCCGCATCTATGGCCTCGACCAGGTCCAGGCGGGCGAGATGGTCGAGTTCGCTAACGGCACCAAGGGCATGGCCTTGAACCTCGAGGCCGATAACGTCGGCGTCGTCATTTTCGGCTCGGACTCCGAGATTTCGGAGGGCTCGACGGTCAAGCGCACCGGCACCATTGTCGACGTTCCGGTGGGCAAGGCGCTGCTCGGCCGGGTCGTCGACGCGCTCGGCAATCCGATCGACGGCAAGGGTCCGATCGAGACCAGCGAGCGCAGCCGGGTCGAGGTCAAGGCGCCGGGCATCATCCCGCGTAAATCGGTTCACGAGCCGGTCCAGACCGGGCTCAAGGCCCTCGACGCGCTGGTCCCCATTGGCCGCGGCCAGCGCGAGCTGATCATCGGCGATCGCCAGACCGGCAAGACCGCCGTCGCGCTCGACACATTCATCAACCAGAAGAATATCAACGCCGCCGGCGCGGAGAGCGAGAAGCTCTACTGCATCTATGTCGCGATCGGGCAGAAGCGCTCGACCGTCGCCCAGATCGTCCGCGCGCTCGAAGAGAATGGCGCGATGGAATATTCGATCGTCGTCGCCGCGACTGCTTCCGAGCCCGCGCCGCTACAGTTCCTCGCGCCCTACACCGGCTGCGCGATGGGCGAATATTTCCGCGACAACGGCATGCACGCGGTCATCGTCTATGACGATCTGTCCAAGCAGGCGGTTGCCTATCGCCAGATGTCGCTGCTGCTGCGCCGCCCGCCGGGCCGCGAAGCCTATCCCGGCGACGTTTTCTATCTCCACTCTCGTTTGCTCGAGCGCGCCGCCAAGATGAACGAGGATCATGGCAGCGGCTCGCTGACCGCGCTGCCGGTCATCGAAACCCAGGCGGGCGACGTTTCGGCCTATATCCCGACCAACGTCATTTCGATCACCGACGGCCAGATCTTCCTCGAGACCGACCTCTTCTACCAGGGCATCCGCCCGGCGATTAACGTCGGCCTGTCGGTCAGCCGCGTCGGTTCCGCGGCGCAGACCAAGGCGATGAAGAAGGTCTCAGGCTCGATCAAGCTCGAGCTCGCGCAATATCGCGAGATGGCGGCGTTCGCGCAGTTCGGCTCGGACCTCGACGCCTCGACCCAGAAATTGCTGGCCCGCGGCGCGCGCCTGACCGAATTGCTCAAGCAGGCGCAATATGCGCCGATGCCGGTGGAGGAGCAGGTCGCGTCGATCTACGCCGGAACGCAGGGCTTCCTCGACAAGGTCGAGACCAAGGACGTCACCCGCTACGAGGCGGCGTTGCTGAGCTATCTCCGGTCGGAGAAGGCCGACATCTTGAAGACCATCCGCGACACCAAAACGCTCGACGACGACACCGCGGCCAAGCTCAAGGACGCGCTCACCGCATTCGGCAAGCAGTTCGCGTAAGCGACCATGGCATCTCTCAAAGCCCTCAAACTCCGCATCGGCTCGGTCAAGTCGACGCAGAAGATCACCAAGGCGATGAAGATGGTCGCCGCGGCGAAGCTGCGCCGCGCGCAATCGAATGCGATGGCCGCGCGGCCTTATTCTGAGCGCATGACCGAGGTCGTCGCCAGCATCGCCTCGCGGGTTGAGGCCGGGCCGATGGCGCCCAAGCTGCTGGCCGGCACCGGCAAGGACGACACCCACCTGATCATCCTCGCCACCGGCGATCGCGGGCTGGCGGGCGCGTTCAACACCAACATCGTCCGCGCCGCGCGGCGCAAGGCCGAAGACCTCGAGGCCGCGGGCAAGACGGTGTTGTTCTACAACGTCGGTCGCAAGGGCCGCCCGGTGATCCAGCGCTTCTATCCCAAGGGAATCATCGCCCAGCACGACACCAGCGCGATGAAGGCGCCGGGCTATGCCGATGCCCAGGCGATCGCCAAGGACATCGTCGACCGCTACGTCACCGACGGCATCGACGTCGTCCACCTCGCTTACGCCAAATTCAAATCGACTCTGGTGCAGGAGCCGGTGGTCGAGCAGATCATCCCGGTGAAGGCCGGAGCGCAGGAGGCCGCGACGGGAGCTCAAGCTGCGGTCGAGTTCGAGCCCGACGAGGAGGAAATCCTCGCCGATCTGCTGCCGCGCAACATCGCGGTGCAAATCTATCACGCTCTGCTCGAGAATCAGGCCGGCTTCTACGGATCGCAGATGACCGCGATGGACAATGCCACGCGCAACGCCGGCGACATGATCAACAAGCTGTCGATCAAGTACAACCGCCAGCGCCAGGCGGTCATCACGACCGAGCTGATCGAGATTATTGCGGGCGCCGAGGCGCTTTAGTTTGTCGTCACCCCGGACTTGATCCGGGGTCCACCTGCCTTTGGGCGGGTGAATGAAGAAACAAGGTAGATTCCGGCTCAAGGCCGGGATGACTAAAGAGGAAGTAAGACATGGCCACCGCCGCTGAACCGAAGACCAAGAAGGCCGCGCCGAAAAAGGCCGCGCCGTCGAAGGCCGAGACCAAGGCTCCGGCCGCGACCAGCAACATTACCGGCCGCGTCGCGCAGATCATCGGCGCGGTCGTCGACGTTGCCTTCGACGGCGAGCTGCCGCCGATCCTCGGCGCGCTTGAGACCGACAACCACGGCAACCGCCTGGTGCTCGAGGTCGCTCAGCACCTCGGCGAGAATGTCGTGCGCACCATCGCCATGGACTCGACCGACGGCCTGACCCGCGGCCAGACCGTCACCTCGACCGGCAGCCAGATCCGTGTCCCCGTCGGCCCGATGACATTGGGCCGGATCATGAACGTCATCGGCGAGCCGATCGACGAGCGCGGCCCGATCGGCAGCGACATGTCGGCCCCCATCCACGCCGACGCCCCGCCCTTCGTCGACCAATCGACCGAAGCCGCGATCCTCGTCACCGGGATCAAGGTCATCGACTTGCTCGCCCCTTACGCGCGCGGCGGCAAGATCGGCCTGTTCGGCGGCGCCGGCGTCGGCAAGACCGTGCTCATCCAGGAGCTGATCAACAATATCGCCAAGGGCCACGGCGGCGTGTCGGTGTTCGCCGGGGTCGGCGAGCGCACCCGCGAGGGCAACGACCTTTATCACGAATTTCTCGACGCCGGGGTCATCGCCAAGGACAAGGACGGCAATCCGACGCCCGAGGGCTCCAAGGTCGCTTTGGTCTTCGGCCAGATGAACGAGCCGCCGGGCGCCCGCGCCCGCGTCGCGCTGTCGGGCCTCGCCCAGGCCGAATATTTCCGCGATGTCGAGGGGCAGGACGTTCTATTCTTCATCGACAACATCTTCCGCTTTACCCAGGCGGGCTCGGAAGTGTCGGCGCTGCTCGGCCGCATCCCCTCGGCGGTCGGTTACCAGCCGACGCTGGCGACCGACATGGGCCAGTTGCAGGAGCGGATTACCTCGACCAACAAGGGCTCGATCACCTCGGTCCAGGCGATCTACGTCCCCGCCGACGATCTCACCGATCCCGCGCCGGCGACCAGCTTCGCCCATTTGGACGCGACCACCACGCTCAACCGCGCCATTTCCGAACTCGGCATCTATCCCGCGGTCGATCCGCTCGATTCGACCAGCCGCGTGCTGACCCCCGCGGTGGTGGGCCAGGAGCATTACGAGACCGCCCGCGCGGTCCAGGAGACGCTTCAGCGCTACAAGAGCCTGCAGGATATCATCGCCATCCTCGGCATGGACGAGCTGTCGGAAGAGGATAAGCTCACCGTCGGTCGCGCCCGCAAGATCCAGAAGTTCCTCAGCCAGCCGTTCCACGTCGCCGAAGTCTTCACCGGCATCCCCGGCAAATTCGTCCAGGTCGAGGACACGGTCAAATCGTTCAAGGCGGTGGTCGAGGGCGACTATGATCACCTCCCCGAAAGCGCTTTCTACATGGTTGGCGGGATCGAGGAAGCGGTGGCCAAGGCCGAGAAGATGGCGGACGAGGCGTAAACCTTGGACCGCGACCTCAACCTTGCCGATTGCGTCAATGATGTCTGCCCGTGGTCGGGCGATCCGGTCAGCGCCGACAGCCTGATCCGCTATCAGGGCAAGGTCGTCGGCTTCTGCAATCCCGGCTGCCGCGACAAGTTCGACACCGCCACCCGCGCGTTCGACGCGGCCATACAAGGCACGCAATAATGGCCGATCTGCATTTCGAGCTCGTGACCCCCGACCGCCAGGTGATGAGCGAGGACGTCTATATGGTCGTCGTCCCCGGCACCGAGGGCGAGAGCGGCATCATGGCTGGCCACGCGCCCTACATGACGACGCTCAAGAATGGCGAGATCGCGGTCTATCGCACCGCCGGAGCATCGCCCAAAAAGATCGCGGTCACCGGCGGCTTTGCGGAAATGGGCGAAAACGGCCTGACCGTGCTGGCGGAGAGCGCCGCCTAATCCTTCGGCCCCATTAGTCTTTTCTAAAAGTTTCCCGCTTATTCACCACTCGAATCCTGCACAGGCTCGGGTGAGGTGAATGAGCGCATTCGGTAAACGCGGCGGAATCGGTACTTCGCGACCCAGTTTCGGGGTCGCCAAGCCCATGAAGGGCGGCCCTTCTTCGCCGACGCCCGATTCCGACGAGGGATCCGAGGGCGGCGACCAGTTCCCGCCGCTCGATGCGCTCGGTCAGCCGGGCGAGGAGCCCGACACCAGCGGCGGAGTTTCGCCCAGCGGCGCGATGGACCGCCTCAACGCCCGCCAGCGCCTCTCTGGCGACGCGGCCGCGGGCAAGGTCGAGGGCTTCGAGGCCTCGGTCCACAAGATCAAGGAGCAGGTCTTGCCCCGCTTGCTCGAACGGGTCGATCCCGAAGCCGCGGCAATGCTCAGCAAGGACGAGCTGGCCGAGGAATTCCGCCCGATCATCTCCGAGGTGCTGGGCGAGCTCAAGATCAACCTCAACCGCCGCGAGCAGTTCGCGCTCGAAAAGGTGCTGGTCGACGAACTGCTCGGCCTCGGCCCGCTCGAGGAATTGCTCGCCGACCCCGCGATCAGCGACATCATGGTCAACGGCCCCCTGCAGACCTTCATCGAGCGCCAGGGCAAGCTCGAGCTCGCGCACATCCAGTTCCGCGACGAGGAGCATCTGTTCCAGATCGCCCAGCGCATCGTCAACAAAGTCGGCCGCCGCATCGACCAGACCACGCCATTGTGCGACGCGCGCCTTCAGGACGGGAGCCGGGTCAACGTCATCGTCCCGCCGCTGTCGCTCCGCGGCACCGCCATCTCGATCCGCAAATTCTCCGAAAAGCCGATCACGCTCGATTTGATGAAGAGCTACGGCTCGATGTCGGACAAGATGGCGACGATCCTCAAGATCGCCGGCGCCAGCCGCATGAACGTCGTCATCTCGGGCGGTACCGGCTCGGGCAAGACGACCATGCTCAACGCTCTGTCGAAAATGATCGACCCGGGCGAGCGCGTCATCACCATCGAGGACGCCGCCGAATTGCGGCTTCAGCAGCCGCACTGGCTTCCGCTCGAAACCCGCCCCGCCAACCTCGAGGGCCAGGGCGCGATCACCATCCGCGACCTCGTCATCAACGCGCTGCGTATGCGCCCCGACCGCATCATCCTGGGCGAAATTCGTGGGTCCGAGTGCTTCGATTTGCTCGCCGCGATGAACACCGGCCACGACGGCTCGATGGCCACGCTCCACTCCAACTCCCCACGCGAATGCCTGGCGCGTATGGAAAACATGGTGATGATGTCGGACATCAAGGTGCCGAAGGAAGCGATCAGCCGCCAGATCGCGGATTCGGTCGACCTCATCGTCCAGGTCAAACGCCTCCGCGACGGTTCGCGCCGGACCACCAACATCACCGAGGTGGTGGGCATGGAAGGCGACGTTATCGTCACCCAGGAACTGTTCAAGTTCGAATATCTCGACGAGGGCGCGGACGGCAAGATCATCGGCGAATATCGCTCGATGGGCCTGCGCCCCTACACGCTCGAGAAAGCCAAGCAGTTCGGGTTCGATCAGCCGTATCTCGAGAGTTGCCTCTAGCTTGAGCGCCCGAGCATGGGGGAGCGTTTGCGCAGCAAACGGGAACCTATGTCGACGAGAGCGCGAAAGCCGGCCGACCGGCGCGCAGCGACCGGATCGACGTCACGGGATTTACTCCCGTGACGGCCCCTTCCCTCCCGGTCACTCTAGCGCTCCATTCGATAAAGCAGGTTGAGGCTTACCGCGGTCTCGATCTGGCCAGGCGCGACAATCCCTTCACCACCACCGCGTTCGGCGATCGGGGGAGGTGGCGGCGGTGCGTTCATCTGGGCGATCCGCCCGCCGGTCACGATGATGTCCGACCCGCGGTAGGAGGTGCCTTCCTCGACCGAGAGCAATCGAACAGTCGTGAAGCCGTTGTTGCGCGCATATTCGGTCGCCTCGGCGATCCCGCGCGCCATCGCCCGGACCCGCGCTTCGCGGCGCAGCGGCGCTGGATCGGCGATGCTGAAATTGGGACCATAAACGGTGTCCGCGCCGGCCGCGGTCAAATTGTCGAGCAGCGACGTCAGCGCGTCGACATCGCGGGTTTTGATCAGCACGGAATTGTTGGCGATGTAACCGATCAGCCGCTGCTGGCCCTGGCCGTCGGGCTGGCGGTCGTAGCGATAATCGGGTTGCAGCTGGAGGCCCTGGGTCTGGATATCCCTCTCCCGGATTCCTCCGGAGCGGATCGCGGCGAGCAATTTCTCGGTCTTGGCCTTGTTCGTCGCAACCGCGGCCTTGGCGGTCGCGCCCTTCGACTGGGTGCCGACGGTCAGGCTGGCCTCGTCGGGCCGGCTGCGCAGGCTCTCGGCAATATTGACCCGCACCAGCGGAGTCGCCGCCATTTCGGCGATGCTGGCGGGTGGAAGCGACTGCGCGAGCGCCGCCCCGGAAGCGATCGGCATTAGCATCGAGCAGGCAAGCAGGGAAATGGTCCGCATGGAATTCAACTCCGTCAAACAGGAAATGTCGCGCGCACAATGGCTTGGGCGCGTGAACAGCGAATGAAGTGAGGCTTCGAGTCGACCATTCGTCGAAGCGCCTCTTGCCGGAAAATCACGCGTCGGCCATGCGCGAAGCTTGAAGTTCACAGCGCCGGAGAAGCCCGCCATGTCCCGCACCCTCGCTTTCTGTCTCCTTGCCGCGGCGGCTTTTGCCGCTCCGGTCCTGGCCCAATCGCCGGTCCCCGCCGACACCCTTCGCGCCGCCATCGCCAACCCCGCCCGGAGCGAAGCCAACCGCGCGCGCGACGTCTATCGCCATCCGGCCGAGACGCTGGCCTTCTTCGGGGTCCGTCCGAGCGACACGGTCGTCGAAATCTGGTCCGGCGGCGGCTGGTACACCGAAATCCTCGCGCCCTATCTCGCCTCCGGAGGCGGCAAGCTCATCCTCGCCTCACCCGCATGGGGCCGCGGCGGGATCGACAAATTGAAGACCGCGGATGCCACGCTCTACGGCCCGCTAACGCTCGCCGACTTCCCGGTATTCGACGGCAAGCCGACCGAGATTGCCCCCGGCAGCGCCGATGTCGTGCTCACTTTCCGCAACGTCCATAATTTCCGGATGGGCTACAAGCGCGACGACAAGGCCGATTACAGCCTCGCCGCCTTCCGGCAGATTTATGCGATGCTCAAACCCGGCGGCGTGCTCGGGATCGAGGATCACCGGCTGCCTGAGAGCGCCGATGCCGCGCGTGAACGAAACAGCGGCTACATCAAGACCTCGACAGTGGTGAAGGCCGCCGAACAGGCCGGGTTCGTGCTCGCGGGATCGAGCGAGATCAACGCCAATCCCAAGGACAGCGCGGATTGGGAGAATGGCGTGTGGACGCTCCCGCCCTCGTTCGCGCTCAAGGATCAGGACCGCTCCAAATATGCGGCGATCGGCGAAAGCGACCGGATGACGCTCAAGTTCGTAAAGCCGGCGACGGCGACGGCTTCGCCCGCTCCCGAGCGGGGGCGCTAAACCCGCGCGGCGTCGCGCTTTTTCAATTGCACCAGGAAGCCGTGGAGCACCTCGCTTGACAGACCATGGAGCATCAGACGGAAGCCCGCGGCCAG